>DATDUY010000329.1:0-10545 GCA_035290165.1 Sulfuricurvum sp.
AACGGCTTGTTCAATGTGCGAGTGTAACCGATCAGCTTCTCCCTTCTTCTTTGCATACTCCTGCTGCGAAAGCGGGATCAATCTCTTCCGATGAAGATCTTAAAAATCGTCTTGCTTTGTCACGATTTTCGGAAAGTGTGAACGTTAAATATGTCTATTCATTTGTTCAGGAAAAAGGGAAAGTTTATTTTACCTCTTCCAGTGCCACACCCGAAGAACTCAAAAGCGGCGAAGATATCAGCTACTATTTTGATGAGTATGAGGATGCCTCCCCGATATTATTAAAAGCGTTTCAAACACGTACTTTGCAGTTTGATGAAACACTCGATCAGTGGGGACATTTTAGATCAGTGTTTTTACCCCATATTTCACCGAGCGGCCGAGTTTACATCACGGCGGCAGATATTGAGATTAGTAACATAAATGCGCAATTAAATACCCTTTTAATGCGCTCATTATGGGAAGCTTTTTTTTACATGCTCATTTTAATCCCCTTTTTCATTGCTTATCAGATGCATAATAAAACGATTCAAAAAGAACTGACACGGCAAGTCTATGAGCGTACAGCTGATTTGAGAGAGCGTTCCGATGCCATTGCCCGTTTGCTCGATAATGCCAATCAGGGCTTTCTGACTTTTTCAACCTCCTTGAGGGTGGAAAATGAGTATTCTCAAAAATGTGTGGAAATTTTTAAAGAGACGATTGAAGGGAAAAATATCGGAGAACTTTTGTATCCGGACGATACACATAAAAAAGAGTTCTTTGATGAAACTATCAAAGCGGTTTTCGAGGAGGAAGATGCGGTCAAAATCGAAGCGATCCTTTCACTCCTTCAACAAGAATTTGTACTTCACAATAAAGCGATTAATGTTGTGTATAAACAGATAGAGCCTCAGCGATTTATGCTTATTCTGACCGATATTACCGATAAAAAGAATTTGGAAAAAAATATCGAAAGAGAACGTTATAGACTCAAAATGATCGTCTCTGCCATCAGTAACAGCGATGAACTTTTCGAACTGTTGGAAGGGTATCAAGCCTTTTTATCGAAAAGAGAGTTTTTCGTCACCGCTACGCATACTCCACACCAAAACCTAACAGAACTCTATCGTGCTATCCATACGTATAAAGGTCTTTTTGCCCAAAAAGATTTTATTACTACCCTTCATGGGCTGCATAAAGTAGAGTCCAGACTCTCGTTATGGCTTGAAGAGGGGACAATATCAAATGAAACAATTCAAACAATGCTCAATAAAATTGATTTTGAGTTATGGCTTAAAAAAGATATTGATATCTTGCGTGATACTTTGGGCGATGATTTTATGGATAAAAAATCGGCAATTACAATCGATGAGGTCACCTATGAGAGACTGCAAAGTAAAATTCTGGAATTAATCGACGCTCAACCGGATGAGTGTTATGAATTGAGAGAGATGCTTGAGGTTATTAAAGGATTGAAATATAAGCCGGTCGGAGACTATTTCGTTTCATTGCCGAAATATGTCGAGCTTCTTGGGGAACGGCTTGAAAAATCTCTTAATGCGATGGAGATACGTGATGAAACAAAGTTCAAGGTGGGAGATGAGTTCCGAGGATTTGCCAAATCGTTGATTCACGTTATCCGCAACAGTGTGGATCATGGGATTGAGTCTCCTGAGGAGAGAGTTGAGCGAGAAAAAGAAGAATACGGAAATATACTCTTTATTATAAGCGAAACAGAAGATTTTGTCATTTTGGAAATCAGTGATGACGGTTGCGGAATCGATAGAGAGAAACTAAAACAAAAAGCACTTGATGGAGGTTTTAGAACTCCCGCAGAGCTTGAGGATGAGGAGAGCGTGATTGAATTATTATTTGAAGATTACCTTTCGACGAAAGAGGAGGTCAATGAGCTTTCCGGCAGAGGAGTAGGGTTGGCATCGGTACGTTCAGAAGTCTTGAAATTGGGGGGGAACTATCGTGTCTCATCTGAGATGGGAAGAGGAACACGATTTACATTTATTATCCCGAAAAAATCGCTTATCAAGGCAACGTGATGAAAAACAGTGAAGTATTAAAAGAGGTTCTCAAAGCGATCGTATATCAAGTAGAACTCTTTATGAATAATGAGATGAAAATAGAAACCGAATTTGACGGTGAGTATCGCTCAGTTGATAAAGTAGAATTAAAAAAATATACCACAACGATAGGAATCGGCGGGGCATTGAATCTTTTATTTTATGCAACATATGATGAAGTGCTGCTGGATAATTTGACCAGAGCATTCGTCTATGGCGAAATTCATGAATCCGAATTGAGTGAATTACGGGACAGTGCTGCAGGAGAAATTGCGAATGTGATTATAGGACACTCCCTTAATGATTTTCCAAATAGCGGACGGGGCGTGACGATTACCCCACCTGTAACGATCGAAGACGGTAAGTCAATTGTAAAAACAAACGGAGCCGGCATGATCAGTTCAATACTTTCAACACCGTATGGAATCATTGAACTTAATGTCATCGGTTTGGCTAAAGGAGAATGGAATGCTTAATATCTTGGTAGTAGATGATTCGTTAATAATGAGACGAAATATTTCAAAAATAATAGAGTCCTTAGGGCATAGAGTGGTCGGAGAAGCAAAAGACGGGTTGGAAGCTATCTCACTTTTTATGAAACTTAAACCCGATTTGGTGACCATGGATATTACAATGCCGGAGATGGATGGGATTACATCGGTTAAAGAGTTAAAAAAGATCGATAAAAATGCCAAAATCATTATGGTTACATCTCACGGGCAAGAAGAGATGGTTATTAACGCTATCCGTTGCGGTGCAAGCGGATATCTCCTTAAGCCGATCAATGTCATAAAATTACGTGACTCGATACGGAAAGTTTTTCCCGCCATTGTTGATGAAACAACATTGGTGCAAAGAGAGACGGCGCTGTTGGAGAGTGATGAAATTACTCTGCCGGAAATTGAGGAGATATCCTAAAAGGATGAACCTCCTCAGCCATTTAACGTAATTTATAGCTATTTTCTTTTATAATTCCCTAATTTTTTTTAGTTATATTCACAAACAATATTACATCTGCCTCGTAAGAGGCAAGCTTTAGTAGCCCGAGCGGCTAGCGTAGCCGAAGGGATTTTATTCCTTCGGCGTATTAAATTAAACAGTTACAAGGAGACGACATGCAAATCAGCGGTGCACAGATGGTTATCGAAGCACTCATCGCCGAGGAAGTCGAAGTCGTATTCGGTTATCCCGGCGGGGCGATCATGAACGTCTATGATGAGATTTACAAACAGCGCTCGTTTCAACATATTATGACGCGTCATGAGCAAGCAGCGGTACACGCAGCGGAAGGGTATGCAAAAGCTACCGGTCGTGTCGGGGTTGCGATGATCACCTCGGGACCGGGATTTACCAATGGTGTAACGGGACTGGCGGATGCGTATATGGACTCTATCCCGCTTGTCCTTATCAGCGGTCAAGTACCGATGTCGTTGATCGGTACTGATGCGTTTCAGGAGATCGATGCGGTAGGTATCAGCCGTCCGTGTACAAAACACAACTATCTTGTTACCGATGCTGCCGATCTTCCTCGCATTCTCAAAGAGGCATTTTACATTGCACGTACCGGACGTCCGGGACCTGTACACGTTGACATCCCGAAAGACGTAACGGCACAAATTGCTAAATTTGATTACTCTAAAGAGGTCGATTTAGAAACATACAAGCCAACAACAAAAGGGAATACTCGTCAGATCAAAAAAGCGATTGATGCGATTGCAGCAGCTAAGCGTCCCCTTTTGTATCTCGGCGGCGGAATTATTAATGCCAATGCGGCAGAGCTGGTGCGTGAATTTTCTCGTATGACTCAGATTCCTGCTGTTGAAACCTTTATGGCACGCGGGACACTCCGATTTGATGATCCGTTGCTCATCTCAATGCTGGGGATGCACGGATCGTATGCGGCGAATATGGCGATGAGTGAGACCGATCTTGTTATCGGTTTGGGTGCACGTTTCGATGACCGTGTTACGGGGAAACTCTCCGAATTTGCGAAAAATGCGCAAATTATCCATGTCGATATCGATCCTGCGAGTATCTCAAAACTGGTCAATGCCCATTTCCCGATTGTCGGTGATGTTAAAAATGTATTAGAGCAAATGATACCGCTGGCACGTGAACAGGTTGATCCTGCGCGTTATGAATCATGGCACAACACGATTGCTAATTTCAACAAACTCCATCCGCTCTCGTATAAAGAAGAGGGGGATCGACTCAAGCCTCAATGGGTAATAGAGCGTATCGGACAATTGTTGGGTGATGGTGCCAATATCTCGACCGATGTCGGACAACATCAGATGTGGACAGCACAGTTCTATCCCTTTACCCGTCCGCGTCAATGGGTCAGTTCCGGTGGACTTGGAACGATGGGATTCGGTTTTCCCGCCGCATTGGGAGTTAAACGTGCCGATATGGAGCGCGCTAGTATCAATATCACGGGTGACGGCTCGATTTTGATGAATATTCAGGAGTTGATGACGGCGGTCGAGTATAAACTCCCGGTTATTAACGTCATCTTGAATAACAACTTTTTGGGAATGGTTCGTCAGTGGCAAACACTCTTTTACGATAAGCGTCACTCCTCCACCGATCTCTCAATGCAGCCTGATTTCGTGAAACTTGCGGAGGCTTTCGGCGGGGTAGGGTATCGTGTAACGACCAAAGAGGAGTTCGATGCCGCACTCAAAGATGCAGTAGAAAAAAATGTTGTAGCCATTATTGACGTTGCGATCAATCGATTTGAAAACGTTCTCCCTATGGTTCCTGCGGGCGGATCATTGTTTAATATGATGTTAGAGTACAAGGAGAAATGATGGAACAGACAGAACGTCGCGTTATTTCCGTTATTGTGATGAATGAAGCAAGCGTACTCTCGCGTATCGCAGGATTATTTTCAGGACGGGGATACAACATCGAGTCATTGACGGTGGCTCCTATTCCCGAATCAAAATATTCTCGGGTTACGATTGTAACTTCGGGATCAGTTCGGGTGATCGAACAGATTACCAAACAGCTGCATAAGCTGATTCCGGTACTCAAAGTGTATGAGCATGCCGATTTGGTCGAAACAGAGATGGCATTGGTCAAAATCCCTATGAATGAGTCTTTGGGAGATATCGAAGCCCTTACGCATGCCTACAACGGACGTATTGTGAATGTCGGAAGCGATACGATGATCGTTATGGTATCCGATGAGCCGATGAGAGTTAACCATTTTCTCGAAGCGATCAAACGTTTTCATCCCAAAGAGATCGTCCGTAGCGGCTCCGTCGCGTTAGAGAGATAAGAGATATGAAACTTTATGAAATAGCGGAATTCCTAGGATTCAAAGAGATCACTGACTCTATTGAAATAAGCGGATTGAGTACACTTCGTGAGGCAGCTTGCGGAGAGATATCGTTTCTTTCCGATTCAAAATACGAAAAAGAGCTTTCAGAAACAAAAGCTTCTGCTGTAATCCTTCCCGCCTCTAAAGCGCATCTTCTTCCGGAAGGTGTAGTTGCTTTAGCATCTGATGAACCTTATATGAGTGTAGCTCTTCTTTCGAAATATTTTGCCAAACCGATACGCAGCAGTGATACACCTCCTGTAATTGGAGAGGGGACAGTAGTTTATCCGAGTGCCCATATCGAGAACGGTGCTAAAATCGGAGCAAATTGTACGATTATGAGCGGTGTTTATATCGGTGCTGAGAGCGTTATCGGAGATGATGTTATCCTTTATCCCAATGTGAGCGTTTACCGTGATTGTCTGATCGGCAATCGCGTCATGATCCATGCCGGAACGGTTATCGGAAGTGACGGATTCGGATATGCCCACACGAAAATGGGAGAGCATATCAAACTTTATCAAAACGGCAATGTCATCATTGAAGATGATGTCGAGATAGGGGCTAATTCAGCGGTTGATTGTGCGGTATTCGGTTCAACGATTATCAAGCAAGGGTCAAAAATTGATAATTTGGTTCAAATCGGGCATAACTGTGTGGTCGGAGAACACTCTATTTTAGTCTCCCAATCAGGTCTTGCAGGTTCTACAACGCTAGGACGCAATGTTGTCATGGGTGGGCAAAGTGCTACGGCGGGTCATTTGAGTGTCGCACCGTTTACGACGCTTGCCGCACGCTCAGGTGTTACTAAAAGTATCATAAATAAAGGGGTCTATAGCGGCTTCCCGTTAATGGAACATAAATTGTGGCTGAAAATGCAGGCAAAATTGGCTAAAATAGTAGAATCTTAAGCTGAGGGATAAGAAATGAGAATTATCATTGCAGGTTTGCTTATTGCTGCGTCACTGCTTCGTGCAGAGGGTGAACTTGCGACTGATATTCGAATGCCTGATATTGTCCTCGATGCTATTAAGCATTGTGAGTGTCTCAAAGAAGACGGCCAATGTGTCCCTCATGTTATTCGTATCAATGCTATAGAAGAGGCAGAGCGTGCCAAAGAGGCAGGTTTTGCCGTTAACGGACACTTGATCAAATGCGGCTCAACCGAACAATGCAGCGCTCAAGCTCAGGCATTGATTGATGGGGGAATTGTTAACCTCGATCTCGGGCCTTACCAAATCAATTACAAATACCACCCTAATCCTATGGTACATGAATTCTTTGAAGAGAGTTCCGCACGGGAAAAAGCGAATGGAATTTTGACTCGTCTGGTAAAAAGTTTCGGATATTCATGGGAAACATTAGGGCGTTATCACCATTTTAGTGCGGTTGATCGCACCAGAAATGAGCGCTACTACCGCAAAATGTATGCCTATATCTACGGAAATAATACGAACGCTCAATAAAGGGCTTTTTTAAGATTACTTTAGCCAAAATCGGCTAAACTCTTTACTATACAGTTAAATAGGAGAGAGTATGAGTTCTGCAGTAACTATTATTAAAGAGATCCCTTTGGATGGGACGAAAAAAGGTATCATCACTATCAGTAAAGTAGATGAACCCTACGGTACCGGAAGCGATAGTGTTGCAAGTATCGGTATTTCATTAGCAGGTGATGCTAAAAATCCGGAGTGGAAAGTTCATTTGCCGATGGGAAATATTGATGCAGTTATTGAGGCATTGAAAAGCATTAAGTAAACAAAGTCATCCCCGACTTCGCTCGGGGATGACGAATAGACGTTATTTTTTAGTCGTTACAAACGTTGCAATACGTTTGATCCCTTCACGAATACTTTCGATATCCGTTGCAAAACTAAATCTAAAATACCCCTCAGAACCGAATCCTACGCCCGGAACAACTGCAACCCCTTGCTCTTCAAGCAACTCTTTGCAAAATTGCATCGAATCGTTGCTAATCTCTTTAATGTTCACAAACAGATAAAAAGCTCCAGCTGGTGAGAGAACAGAGAGCCCCTCAACTTCATTGAAAAGTTTTACCGCTTCGTCACGACGTGCTTTAAACTGGACTCGCATCGTTTCAATATCACTGTCTGCTGCACCGTTTAAACCGACAATTGCCGCTTTTTGGGTGATGCTATTGATATTTGAAGTGCTTTGACTTTGGAGCTTTTTGGTTGCTTGGATGATTTCAGTATTGGCTGCTGCCATGTATCCAAAACGCCATCCTGTCATCGCTACCGATTTAGAAAGTCCGTTGATGGTGATAGTGCGTTGGAACATATCATCACTGACCGCAGCTGCAGAGGTAAATTCACCATCATAAATCAGTTTTTCATACATTTCATCGCTCGCAACGATAACATTTGTCCCTTCTAACACTTTTCCAAGAGCGGTAAGTTCTTCACGTGAATAGACAGCACCGGTCGGATTGGACGGAGAAGTGAGAATCAACATTTTTGTTTTAGGTGTTAATGCTGCTTTGAGTTGTTCGGGAGTGATTTTAAATCCGCTCTCATCGTCGGTCATTATTTCGACGACACTTCCTCCGCAGTACATGACTAGTTCTGGGTAAGTAACCCAATACGGAGCAGGGATAATAACTTCATCTCCACCTTGGATCGTACAGGCAAAAAGATTGTAAAGAGAGTGCTTTGCCCCATTATTACTGATAATTTGGTTTGGTTTGTACTCTAAGCCGTTATCACGTTTGAGTTTCAGAGCAATAGCCGCTTTGAGCTCAGGAATACCGTCAACAGCAGTGTATTTGGTAAACCCCTCATTAATTGCTTTGATGGCAGCATCTTTAATCACTTGCGGAGTGTCAAAATCAGGCTCACCGGCGGAGAAACTGAGGATGTTTTTCCCTTGTGCTTTGAGTTCTTGCGCTAACGTAGAGATAGCAATGGTAATCGATTCGGAGAGTATATTGACGCGATCGGTTAACATGGGTGTACCCTTATAAAAAATTTCGGAATTATAACACGGCTGGCTTTAAATTTTACATCAACTGTTGATTTAAAAACTGCGGTTTTCCGGTATGAAACCCTTGTGCATAGGTAATGCCCAAATCGGTTACATTTTGTAAAATTTCTTCGCTTGAGACAAACTCGGCAACCGTGTCGATACCGATACGATGGGCGAAATCGACGATTGCTTCAACGACGATACGATGGCGCGGATTTTCATTGATGGATTTTATAAGTGAACCGTCAATTTTGAGAATATCAACGTTGAGTTTGAGGATATTTTCAAAGTTGGAATAACCGGTTCCGAAATCATCAATCGCAATCTTGGCTCCCATCATTTTCATACGAGTGATAAAGGAAGCAACTTCATCGAAGTTCTCAATCCCCTCAGACTCTAAAATTTCAAAAATGACCCGATCTGCGGTACCGGTTTGCCGGAGGATATTTTCAATGGTTGCGACGGTACGGGCATCTAAAATATCACTCCCTGAGAGATTAATAGAAAATTGCTCATGCCGCGCGGCAAAGAGGTTACACGCTTGATACACAACCTCTTGGGTAATGTGATGGTAGAGTTTGGTTTTTTGGGCAATCGGTAAAAAATCATACGGGGCAATCAGTGAACCGTCTTCATTTTTGATACGTACCAACGTTTCGAATTTTTCAATTTTTCCCGTTAAGATAGAAACAATCGGTTGATATTGGCAGACAATACGGTGCTCAACTAGGGCTTGACGAATTTGAGCCGACATAGCAATATTGGCTTGGTATTGTTGCTCAATCCCCTCAGACTGGTCATATACTGAATAAGGTTGTTTTGCACTTCGTGCTTTGTTGAGGGCTACATCGGCATGGATTAACGGTTTGTCACTATCAATGGCAATGCCTACAGTAGCACGAACGTGAACCGTTTCCTCTGCAATCATAAAGAACTTTTCACTGAGTAAAGAGAGGAGTATTTCGATGTCATGACGAAATTCAGCGTGGGTACTTTCCTCTTTCATACGAAATGCAAACTCATCTCCCCCCATACGGTAGGGTTTGAGTTTCATTTCACTGAGCCAATGAGCAATTTGACTCAAGAGCCAATCTCCAGCATCAATACCGAAAAAATCATTGATCTCTTTAAAATCATCTATATTTAAAATGGCAACGGTATTGATATCTTTTAGCTGTAAATCTTCTTGAAGTTTGATTCGATTGGGGAGAGAGGTAAGATTGTCGTAATATAAATGGCGTATTGCTTCACGGGTTTGTTCTGTAATTTTGATTTCAAGATTTTTATTAATTGATTCAATTTCCTCTGCGTAAGCAATAACGCTCTCTTGCATTGTCTCAAAAGAATGAATAATCTGGGTAAATTCACGCTGAGTATAGGGGATGTCAAAGATTATTTTTTTTCCGAGTTGAAAGTTTCGTACTTTATGAGCAATCAGTTTAATGGGCAATAACAGACGATTTATCCAGAGCATCATAAGCCAAAGAATAGCGAATACACTTAAACTTATCCAGCCGTACAAGGTGTAAAAACTATTCATGGCATTCGTGAATTCTTCTCCTGAATAGGTCAGTGTGATTGTTCCGATCACTTTAAGGGAGGATGGTTCCATCAAGTTCTCGGTAATTTGAATCGTTTCATACGATGAAGAGGGGTCGTATTGATGATAATTCAGGATCACTTTACCTTTTGAATCTGAAATCTTTAAGGCAATGACTTCATTGCGTTGCGTAATAGTAGAGAGCTTATCTCCCAAGTCGTGTATACCTAAAAATAAAGCGATAGATACCGCAGGATTAACCGTATCAATAAGTAAAGAGGCTTTCTCTTTTTGGGATTTTATTGTTAAATCTCGAACAATGGAAAAAGTGACTAAGGTGATAGTCGTAAAAATAATGAAGGTTACAAGGGTAAGTGCCGTAAAAAGTTTAGTGGAAAGGCGGGCATTTTTAAAACGGTTCATTCGACAAGTCTCGCAATCTGTAGTAAAGTATCGTTAAAACGAAATTTACCCTCTTTGAGGGTCTTTTTATTGATATAAACAATGGTAGAACGCTCCATTGCAATAGAGCCAAGTATACCGAATTCTAGGTCGTTTACATCATAGGAAAAAGTTGGAACCGTGTTGGCTATTCCCCAAACAGCCACTTTTTTGACTGACTGAGAAGTACATTGTTG
>DATDUY010000330.1:0-2463 GCA_035290165.1 Sulfuricurvum sp.
GAGTCCGCCGACGGCTGGGTTACAGCTCGTAGCCCCAACTTGTTCCGCTAAAATAGAGACCATTAGAGTATTGTGACCCATTCGTGCCGAGGCGAGTGCAGCTTCAATTCCGGCGTGTCCTCCGCCGACGACAATTACATCATATTCCATAGTGTTTGCTTCTTTATGTCATTCTTTAATGCAATTATAGCTTCCATTGTTGAAACCTATAAAAATACAAAGGAAAAATGCTCTACAATTAAGCAAAACTTTTGATGAGTAGTGATTGCCATGAACAACGACAGAGCCCTAACATTAGAAGAGATGCTGAAAAACTACAGCCCCGAACCTCTTGAGTATGACCCTGAAATCGACGGGGGAGACGAATACCTCATCCGTGATGAGCTTCTCAAAAAGAAAGAGGAACTCAAAGACGTTATAACCAAACTTAAAGAAAAACAGCGCGAGGACAAAAAAGTACGTCGCTAAAGTGGGCTTTGGTATAATCCCCAAAATATCAATCAGGAATTTGTATGCTCCAAAGTGCATTTGACGCTTTCAATGCCGAACGTTACCATGAAGCGTTAGAACTTTTCGAAACGCTGGCTCTTCAAAACAACCCAACCGCCCTCTCTTCACTAGGCTACATGCACCAAAAAGGGCTGGGGATTGAAGCTTCATTGGAACGCTCTTACCATCTTTACTCTCAAGCCGCAGAACTGAATGAACCTACTGCGATTTACAATCTCGCCCTCATGTATGCTGACGGTGTCGTAGTAGCCCATGATCAGTTTAAAGCCTATGAGCTGTTACTCCGTGCCGCTGTTTTAGAATTCCCCCAAGCACAATTTGAAACGGCATTATCGCTAGAGAGAGGATTAGGATGTGTCCAAAATTTCTCCGAAGCGGCATTTTGGTACGAAGAAGCGGCAAAACGGGGAGATATCCAAGCGTTCAACAACCTCGGCGTCCTCTACAAAGAGGGACACGGTGTGATACAAGATTATGCCAAAGCCTTCATCTGCTTCTCCCGCGCCGCTGCGATGAACCTCGCCGAAGGGCAATATAATCTGGGATTGATGTACGATCAGGGGTTCGGTTGCGAGACAAATAACGATACTGCACTAGAGTGGTGTCGTAAAGCGGCGTACAACGGTCACGAAAAAGCGAAAAGTATTATTCGCTCTTTGCAAGAAGAGGGTAAAATAGTCTTTTAACAAAGGGGTTTTATGTTTACAGGTTTGATTCGAGAAATGGCACAAGTAAAGAGTTTTGGCGGTAACCGCCTCTCGCTCAAAGCCACACATAAACCTAAACTCGGTGACTCCATCGCTATCAACGGTACCTGTCTCTCCGTTGTCAGCATCGAATCTGACGGCTTCAGCGTCGAACTCTCTCCCGAAACGCTGGGGCATATCGCGACCGAAAAACTCTCAGGATCGGTGCACATCGAACCCGCCATGATGATGGGAGACCGTTTCGAGGGACACATCGTCCAAGGGCATATCGACACCATCGGTACCATCCGCTCCATCACCGACAACGGCAACAGCTACGATGTGATCGTCGATGTGGAACATGAATTTATCCCCCTCATCCCCCCCAAAGGCTCCATCACCATCGATGGGATCAGCCTCACCGTCAATGAGGTGATGGGAGATGCGTTCCGCCTCACCATCATCCCAATCACGATGCGCGAAACCCTCTTCGGCAGTTATAAAAAAGGGACACGGGTCAATATCGAAACCGACGTATTCGCCCGTTACATGCGTCATATCCTCACCTCATCCGCCAAAAAAGACCTCAGCTGGAATGATATTGACCACATCAGTTCACTTTATTGAGAACGCCAAAGGAATAAAATTGAAAACTGTTGAACTCATAATGATGCTCGCTTTCGCCGCCGGACTTGTCCTTACCCTCTATAAAGTCTATCTCTTCCTCCCCCAAAAGCCCTTAGCCGATGATGATACGACTCCCGAATCGGTAGCACTGTTGGAGCGGATAATGGTAGAGTGCAATAATGCTCACGAGCATTTGGATGAAGAATCTCTGTTTCAATTCATGACCAAACATCACGCTTTTGATCCGAAACATTTCTGGCGTTTTAATGAGAATCGTCTAAAACAGCTTATTTCTCACTATCGCCTCAAAGAGCCAAATTTTCGTCTTTAAGACTCCGCGCATCGGTATTACACCCGATTTTATGTGCCATATCGACTTTCTCATATCCCTCTAGTTCTCGTCGTGATGCGATCGTTGCGTTGCGATACCCCTCACCCGTATTAAGATAGATGTTAAAGCCGTTTTCATACAATGCCAGCCGTGTAGCGAGTGCAGTCGAGTAGGTCGTCACAATCCCATCCTCTCCCATCAGCCGTGCGACATCGGCAAAATATTCTCTCGTCCAAAGCAGCGGATTGACAGAGGGGCTGAACGCATCCTGATAGCATACATCCCACTCACCCTCCAGCTCTCGCATCG
>DATDUY010000331.1:0-3578 GCA_035290165.1 Sulfuricurvum sp.
GGGAAACGCCCGGTCCCATTCCGAACCCGGAAGCTAAGACCCTCATCGCTCATAATACTGCATCTTTCAGGTGTGGAAACGTAGGTCGCCGCCTGGCCTCAGATTTAACTCCTTTTTCTCCCTTTTATAACAACAATCACACAAACTATAACATTTACTAATTTGACAAACCAATTTTCGTCCGCTACAATCTAATACTTTATTTTTAGAGGTTAGATATGGTTAAAATTATCACATTGCTTGTTCTACTCTTTTCACTGCTATTAGGTTCCATCAACATCAATAAAGCCAATTCGGCACAGTTGCAAACCTTGTATGGAATCGGACCCTCTAAGGCTCAAGAGATACTTAAATACCGAAAATCCCATAACGGATTTAAAACCGTGGACGAACTCGTTAATGTCAAAGGTATCGGTCCTAAAACTCTTCAGAAATTAAAACCTCAGGTGAGTGTCCGTTAAGGGATATATATCTTATCTAGCATCTCTTTGTATTCACCCTCACAAATACTATCGGCGGTGATACCGCCACCGCTTTTGTAGATAAGATTTCCGTCACTATTTTGAATGAAACGGATAGCTACGGCACTGTAAAGATTCCTGCCGTCAAAATGACCGAAAACACCTGTAAAGTATCCCCGTTCATACCCTTCAATCTCTTCAATGATCTCAACTGTTTTTCGTTTTGGGGTACCGCTGATACTCCCAGCCGGTAACAGTGCTTTTAGCAGTTCTCCTGCATCTTCTTTCCAGCTGTTTTCTAATGTACCTGTAATATGAGAACTTACTTGATGAAGTTTTTTTTCTCCGGTATCAATAGTCGTTATGTAACGGAATTTCTCTACTTTTATATTTTTGGCAACAATACCTAAATCGTTACGTAAAAGATCGACGATCATCGTATGTTCTGCGAACTCTTTTGGATCATTGATAATAGTTTCAATCGCATTAGGAATCGATGCATCAATAGTACCCTTCATTGGATAGGTATGAATGGTATTGTCCTCAATCGTAATAAACGGCTCGGGAGAGAAGCAGACAAATTCCTCTTTTACGCGTAGTTTATAGGGGGCATGTGCCATAGAATAGATCTCATATAGTGTGTAAGGAGACTCTATGGGAGTCGGTTGCGTCAAATTGAGCAGATAGCTATTACCGCTTCGGATATGTTCTTGAACTGCTTCGAATTTTAGGCGATAATTTTCGAAGGATAGTGGAAAAAAAGAGGGTTTGTGTGGGGAATTTGTACTATTAGAATCGCTTTTAAATGCAAATTCAATATCTTCGTCTTTGAGTTCATCCAAGGTATAACAATGGATATGTTCTCCGGTAAAGTCGGTATAAAAAAAGCAAGGTACCCCCGTTGAGACGAGAGAACTGAACCGATGAATCATTAGGCGATAAGTGCTTTAAGGACAGCCATACGGATCGCTACGCCGTTGCGTACTTGTTCCAACACTTTGCATCGCGGATCGCCCAGCATCATGTCATCGATATCGATATTGCGGTGAACCGGACCCGGATGGAGAAGGATCAGGTCACGGTTCCCGACAAGCTCATGGGTGATACAGAAATCCGATCCGTAGTCTTTGAGTGAACCGTACGTTTGGTGGGAATGGCGCTCCGTTTGGGTACGCAAAGACATAATGGCATCGACGTTATCGATTACATCATGAATATTATGGGTCATTTTAAGATGAGAGTCCGGGAGAAAATGGGGAGGGGCTACAAGGGTGATATCCATCCCGAAGCGGGTTAGCAATTCGATATTGCTGTTAGCTACACGGGAGTTTTTGATATCACCGACAATAGCGATTTTTTTTCCCTTAACATCCCCGAAATGACGGCGGAGGGTGAAGAGATCAAGAAGTGCCTGAGTCGGGTGGGCATGGGCACCGTCACCTGCATTGATAATAGAGGCGTGGGTGTGTTCGGCGAGGATATTGGGAACTCCGGCATGGGCATGGCGGACAATCATCGCATGGGGGCCCATAGCATCGAGATTAGCCGCCGTATCGACAAGGCTTTCCCCTTTTTGGGTAGAACTTTTTTGAACATCCAGATGAACAACCTCGGCACCGAGGCGTTTGGCGGCAATTTCAAACGAGCTTTTGGTACGGGTAGAATTTTCAAAAAAGAGGGTAATAATGATTTTTTCTTTGAGAATAGGATCAAACTGTCCGGCCAAATAGTGCTCAGCGTCGTGTAAAACCTGTAAAACTTCTTCAGTCGTAAAATTGTCTGTTCGGATAAGATGTTTCATATTTTCTCCCGTATTTATAGTGTAATTGTATCTAAAAGTGCTTGCGCTATGGCATCGATATCTTGTTCTATTCGGTAGATCGGATCAAAGCGATGTTGAAAGTAAGGGAGAGATGTGGTTTCAAATGTTCGCTCATCCGATCGGCAATTTAAACCCCATACAAAAGGCAATCTAGCATCTTGGAGCGCTTTTATACTAAGGAGGGTGTCATTAATACATCCGAGACGGCAGTGGGTCACTAACAGGGTCGTCGCATTGAAAAACTGTGGGAGATCTATCATCATGCTCTCATTATCGATCGGAACCATAAGCCCTCCCGCCCCTTCGATAATGACGATATCACATAAAGCTTCGATTTTTTCCAAAGCTTTTTCGAAGAGTGACAAATCGATTGCTTTGCCGCCATTGGCAACAAAGGGGGCGGCTGGAAGGGGATATTGCAGGGTTACAATATCGTCTAACGATAGTGCGGAAAGTGAGGGATTATAGGTCAATGCACACTGATAGAGGGCATTGCCATCAGGGGGAACGGAGGTGACGCCGGTTTCGATCGGTTTGTAGACACCGACGCGCAAACCTAATCGACTAAAGGCTTCAATCAGTAATTGCGAGGTATACGTTTTACCGATATCGGTATTGGTTGCGGTGACAAAAATACGTTTACTCAACGGACTACCCTTTTAGGTTATAATTGTCTTATTTTAATACAGGTTTGATGATGAATCGCTTTGAAGAGTTTACAACCCGCATTGTTCAGCAAGTGGGAAAAAAAGAGGGGCCTATCAGCCCCGTTATGGTTAATTCCGCGTCGTTTGGATACGGCACCTGTGAGAGCGGGGAGGGTATCTTTGAGGGATCGGTGAAAAAACCTCTCTATGCTCGTGTTGGCAATCCGACATCGGCACAACTGGAGCAGATTTTGGCCTCTATGGACGGCGGAATCGGTGCAGTGGCTGCATCTTCCGGTATGGGTGCCACGGCGATGGCAACGCTCAGCCTTTTACGCGCAGGTGATGAGATTATCAGTATCGGTGGGCTATTCGGCGGTACTTATTCGTATTTTTCCGAAACATTAGAGCGTTTTGGAATTACCACCCATTTTTTCGATGTGGATGAGCTCTCAGCTATCGAGGAAGCGATCAATACGGCAACAAAAGTACTCTTTTTAGAGAGCGTCGGCAATCCCAATATGCGTTTACCCGATATTGCTAAAATCGCCGAGATTGCGAATCGGCATGGGGTAGTGTTGATGGTGGATAATACGATTACCCCGCTGAGTGTGGCTCCCTTAGCATTAGGTGCCGATATTGTGGTCT
>DATDUY010000332.1:0-12127 GCA_035290165.1 Sulfuricurvum sp.
CGGAGACCTCGAAGAGGGGATCAGTTACGAGGCGTGTTCGATTGCAGGACATATGGGATTGGACAACTTAGTTCTAATCTACGATTCCAACTGTATTACGATCGAGGGATCAACCGAGCTTAGTCTCAGTGAAAATATGAGAGACCGTTTCGAGTCTCAAAACTGGGCAGTGCTGGAGATTGACGGACATAACTTTGACGAGATTGACAGTGCATTGACCCAAGCCAAAACGATCAGCCGTCCGGTACTTATTATCGCGAACACCGTTATCGCCAAAGGGGGCGGTAAAATGGAAGGTTCTCACCATGCACACGGAGCACCGCTGGGGCATGATGTGATTAAAACAGCTAAAACTGAGGCAGGATTCGACCCTGAAGCGACATTTGCGGTCGATGCGGATGTATTGGAGCGTTTCCGCTGTGCAATCGAAAAAGGGGATCTCTTAGAGCGTGAATGGAATCATCGCATCAAAGAGCTTCCGTTGGTGGAACAAAACGAAGCGTATGAACAGCTTCTTAATCCTGATTTCAGTCGTATCCAATGGCCAACTTTCGAAAAAGCCGATGCGACCCGCAATACGAATGGGATCATTTTAAACGCGATTGCCAAAGCGATTCCGGGGTTCCTCGGAGGTTCTGCTGACCTTGGACCATCGAATAAAACCGAACTTACCAATATGGGCGATTTCCCTAAGGGTAAAAATATCCATTTCGGTATTCGTGAACACGCGATGGCATCGATTACCAATGCCATGGCATTGTACGGTCCGCTAATGCCGTTTAGTGCGACCTTCTTTGTATTCAGTGACTATCTCAAACCATCGGCTCGTATTGCTGCATTGAGCGGTATCCAACACTTCTTTATTTGGACGCATGACAGTATCGGTGTCGGTGAAGACGGTCCTACTCATCAGCCGATTGAGCACTTGAGCCAGTTTAGAGCTTTGCCGAATTTTTATGTCTATCGTCCGGCGGATGGAGCTGAAAATACCAAATGTTGGCAAAAAGCTCTTTCGATGAAACACTCACCCTCGGCATTTGTTTGTTCACGCCAAAATCTTCCGTTGCTCCCATCAGCGGTTCACGGAGATGTTGAAAACGGCGGTTACTTACTCATTGAACGCCCTAATGCGACAGTAACGTTGATGGCATCGGGTTCTGAAGTGGGCTTGGCTATCGAGGCTGCTGAGCTTCTCGCATCTCGCGGGGTTGCGGCAAACGTTGTGAGTGTCCCGTGTTTTGATTTGCTGTTGGAACAGCCGCAAAGCTATATCGACACTATTATCAAACCCGAGACCAAACGGCTTGCGATTGAAGCGGCACGCGGACTGGAATGGTACCGTTTTGCCGACACCGTTGTGGCAATGGACGGATTCGGTGCGAGTGCACCTGCTGATAAATTGTTTGAGAAATTCGGATTCACTGCGGAAGCCGTTGCGGCAAAAATCTAATGCAAGATTCTCCTGAATATTTAGAGAAGAAGCGTTTTTTCGATTCGCTGATTACCCTTTACGGGCGCAACGTTGCAGTCGAAGTGCTGCGCGATGATGCGGT
Organism: Sulfuricurvum sp.; assembly: GCA_035290165.1. GTDB lineage: Bacteria > Campylobacterota > Campylobacteria > Campylobacterales > Sulfurimonadaceae > Sulfuricurvum. The sequence goes on from DATDUY010000332.1 coordinate 1,554, forward strand.
ACAAATCCATAAGCTTCACCTCTCCAAAAGCAACCGCAGTGATGAGACTATTGAAGAGATTATGGCTCTAGCTGAAATGCGAGGGGTGGAGATCAAATACCACACCAAAGAGTCCCTTTCCCGTATCTCTAAAAACAGCGCTCAGGATCAAGGGGTTGCTATCGATGTGGTATCGCGCAATTATCGAAGTGCTACGAATATCGAATCCGATCTCCCCTCATCTTTTCGACTTTTAGCCCTCGATGGGATTAATAATCCTCAAAATTTAGGGATGATTGTCCGCTCTGCCGCTGCCAGTAAAATCGATGGGATAGTATTGCCGCGCCGTAACAGCACGAAACTCTCCCCTTTGGTGATGAAAGCGTCTGCGGGAACCCTCTTTAAAATTCCGATCTATTATTGCGAAGATTTGTCTGAAATTCTAACGTTAAAAGATACGGCGATTATTACCCTCTCCTCTCATGCCAAAGAAGATATTCACTCGTTGAAAATTCCGCAACGCGCTATTTTTGTGTTAGGCAATGAATCCGAAGGGGTGAGTGATACTGTGATGCGTGCTTCAACTCATAGTGTCACAATCCCGATGCACCGTGGAGTTGAGTCGCTTAATGTTGCCGTGACGGCAGGAATTGTCAGCTTTCTACCATAAGGTTATACGGTCGTCGGATATCTTCGACCACTTCACCGACACTCATGTGTCGGCTTTTTCGACAAAATTCTCTTCCCTGAAAAAAGATCAGTACCGTCGGAATCGCAAAAACACTAAAATGGGATGCGATTTCGGGTGTTTCGGAGATGTCAATGCTCTCTATGACAAACGTGGGGAAGTTTTCCATAACGGCTTCGGTCAGTTTCGGTTTAAGGGCATGGCAGACGTTACATGTAGGTGCGCTAAAATAGAGCATTACGGCATCATGGGTGCTAAGGGTTTGATTGATAGATTCTAGTGTTTGCATAAAGGTATTATAGTGAAATTTCATCGTGCGTATGTAGAAGTGACCAATGTATGCGGATTATCATGCACCTTTTGCCCTCCAAAACTTCACCCTACGATGACGATGGAACTCCCCTTTTTTAAAAAGGTCGTCGAAGAGTTAACCCCCTATACGGATGAGATTGCTTTCCATGTTATGGGGGATCCGATGGTTCTAAGTAACCTAGGAGAGTATCTGGATATCGCTCACATGCACGGATTAAAAGTAATGATCACGACCAGCGGATTTTATCTCGATTCTGCGCGGCGTGAAGCTCTGTTTCATCCTTCAATCCGTCAGGTGAATATATCCCTTAACAGTTTTAATAAAAACAGTGTTTCTCGAAGTTTTGAGAGCTATATGGAACCTATTTTAGAGCTATGTGATGAGAAGCTGTTGCGAGAAAAAGATTTTTTTATTAATTTAAGAGTTTGGAATTTGGATGAAGAAGAGAGCGAAAAAGGGTTTAATGAAAAACTCTTTGAACGTTTAGAGAGACATTTCACTCTTGTGGAAGGGAGTCTTATCTCTCAGATCAACGGAGAACGTCAATCGATTCGATTAGATTCTAAAATACTGCTCCATTTTGATCGCTATTTTGAATGGCCAAGCCTTAACAATGCAGTTATAGGGGACGGATACTGTCAGGGGTTGAGCAAACAAATCGCTGTTTTGTCTGATGGTCGAGTCGTGCCGTGTTGCTTGGACTCAGAGGGGATAGTTGAATTGGGTAACCTTAGAGAGACAAATTTGGGTAAAATTCTGACATCAAAACGTTCCTCCGCGATAACCGATGGTTTTTCCAAGGGAATCTGCAGCGAAGAGTTGTGCCAAAAGTGCTCCTATAAAGAGCGATTTAATAGAAAGGAGTAGCCTATGATTAAATGTTACGTCCGTAATGAAAATGCAATAGCTTTTATCGATACGATGTCAGAACTTGATGGAGATGTAATTGATAAAGTGATATGGATCGATATGTTGATGCCGACCTATGATGAGATTGTATTTATTGAAAATACTTTTACAATTAAATTCCCGACCAAACAAGAGACGGAAGAGATCGAAATCAGTTCGCGCTATTGGGAAGAGAATGATCGGATTGAAATCAATAGCTATTTTCTAGTTACAAAGCCTGATAGTTCACATAATGAAACGGTCTCTTTTATTTTGTATAACGATATGCTGATTTCGATTCGGTATACCAATTTATATACCTTCGATGAATTCAATCGAAAGTTTTTTGCGACACCAAAACAGTTTGAGACGGGGTATGATATTTTTTGTCAAATTTTGGATATTCGGATTGATGCGGATGCGGATATTATTGAAAAACTTTCGAAAGATATTACGCGTGTTCGAAAACATGTTTTGACCGATTACTCCAATGAGGATGAAGAGATATTGGAACGTATCTCTTCATTAGAAGATTTGAATATGCAGCTTCGTGAGAATCTGAATGATAAACAGCGAATTTTGAGTGCATTTCTAAAGTCGAGTAAATATAAACATGCATTAAAACATGATGTTACGGTCATGTTAAAAGACATTAAGTCGTTGATCGATTATACTGACTTTAATTTTGAACGGCTTGACTATCTCCAAAATATTTTTGTCGGTGTTTTGAGTATTGAGCAAAATAAAGTAATCAAGATGTTTACTATTGTAAACGTTATCTTCCTTCCACCAACTTTGATTGCAAGTATCTACGGGATGAACTTTGATTTAATGCCTGAATTACATTGGAAATTCGGCTATTTAGTATCTATCTTTATGATGATTATTTCATCGATATTGCCGGTTTATATTTTTAAACGAAAAGGGTGGATTTAATCATACAATTGATTATGGTATGATTCTAAATTACTCTTTAAAAGGATAAGGACTTGGACAGGCGGATACGCTATTTTATTGAAGACTACTGGGATATCTTTATCGGTATCACCTCTATAGCTCTTGCTTTTATCTTCCATGCTCAGCATGATTCTCTTATGGCGACACTGTTCGCTGCTGTCGGTATTGCCGCTCTTTCACTGACCGTTGCCGAAGTGGCGGATATCCTCTCTGAACGGCTCCAAGAACCTTATGGCAGTTTTGTCCTCACTTTTAGTGCCGTAGCGGTAGAAATTATCCTTTTGTATGTTATTTTGCTCGAAGTCAAACACTCTCCCGAAGTATTAGAAACGGTTAAAGGGGGGATAATCTCAGCGGTAATCGTCGATTTGAATGTTCTCTTGGGGCTGGCTGTATTTTTGGGGGGGCTTGCCTATACGCAGCAGCAGCACAATAAAGAGACTTCCAGTGCCTATAGCACCGTTTTGTTTGTTGCCTCCAGCGCATTGTTGGTACCGGGATTATTGAGCCACACCGAACACGGAAGTGAATCTTTAACCCAAGTGAGCCATTTAATTGCAGGAGTTTTGCTCTTTTTTTACATTATTATTTTTATTTTTCAAACCCGCACGCATACCCATTTTTTTAAAGCCACCGCCCGCAGCCGTTTTTTTCGTCTTAAACGTAAATTGCAAGAAGAGGAAGATGCTGAGATCGATGAAAATGAATCGAGTGACTATATTTTTGAACATCTCAGTACCGCTTTTAATTTTGGTGTTATTTTCTTTTTTATAGCTATTATTGCTTTTGGGGCGGAAATTTTTGCGGGTGAAGGGGTACGTATCGCTAAAGAATACGGTATTTCTGCCGGATTGGCCGGATTGGTCATCGCAATTATCAGTGTCTCTCCCGAAATCTTTACGGCTGTACGTGCGGCACGAAACGATCAGATTCAGCGTGTCGTCAATATCGCAATGGGGGCTTCAACGGTATCGATCATTCTGACGGTTCCAATTTTGATGATTTTGGCGTACTATTCGGGGATTAACCTTACCCTTGATTTTAACCCGCTTCAAATCGGAGCATTGCTATTGACGATCCTCTTGGTATGGAAAACAACCGACGAGGGAGAGACCAACTACTTTGAGGGGGCATCGCATATGATGTTCTTCCTCAGTTACGCTATTATTGCTGCCTATTACTAATGATAATTCTCTTTTCGCCGAGTGAAGGAAAACGGGAAGGGGGAACTCTTCCGCCCCTCAATCAACAAAGTCTCATTTTTCCCGATCTTTTTTCGAAACGACTTGATGTCATCGAACAGTATCAGGCATTGCTACAAAAAGGGTCTGATGAGGAGCTGTATGCGCTTTTCGGGATAAAAGATCCCAAAGAGTATGGGCGCTACAAACAAAACGTATCTGCTGTATCTACAATGAAAGCGATAGAGCGTTACGATGGGGTAGCGTATGATTATCTTACTTATACTCAACTCACATTGCAAACACAAGCTTATATTGATACCCATACGATTATTTTCTCCAACCTTTTCGGACCGATCCGTGCAGGGGATGCTATCTTCGATTACAAATTGAAACAAGGTTCCCCCATCGGATCGTTTATCCCCGACAAGCATTATAAAGAGGGTTTTAGCATCGCGTTGGATGAGCTGATCGGCGAGGAAGAGATTTTAGATTTGCGCGCAGGGTATTACGATAAATTTTATATCCCGAAAAAACCGAGTGTCACCTTGAAGTTTCTCAAAGGGGGAAAAGTGGTAAGCCACTGGGCAAAAGCATATCGGGGGATACTCCTTCGTGAAGCGGCAAAGTACCAGATCAGCTCAATCGAAGGGCTCTTAGCACTGAATGTTGAAGGGCTGATGATCCATGAAATAATCGAAACAAAAAAGAAAAAAGAGATAGTTTACACAATCTTCTAATTCTCCTTGACATTTTAGCAAAGAGTGTATATAATTTCGGCTCCATTTCACCAATGCCGGCATAGCTCAGTTGGCTAGAGCAATTGATTTGTAATCAATAGGCCCGGGGTTCAAATCCTCGTGCCGGCACCATTGAATGAAATCGGAAACGCATTACATTTATCAGTGTTAGACCAGATTATGGCCGTGGTGAGATACTCAAGTGGCCAACGAGGGCAGACTGTAAATCTGCTGATTTTTATCTTCGAAGGTTCGAATCCTTCTCTCACCACCATCTGCGGGAATAGCTCAGTTGGCTAGAGCGTCAGCCTTCCAAGCTGAATGTCGCGAGTTCGAGTCTCGTTTCCCGCTCCACTGGGAGCTGAAGTATACATTTCATAATTACTACTTCATCATTACCTTAAAACGTAAAATAGTTTTTAAGCTTCCAAAATACATATATCATTGTTTTATGCTCACGTGGCTCAGGGGTAGAGCACTTCCTTGGTAAGGAAGAGGTCGGCGGTTCAAATCCGCTCGTGAGCTCCAGTAATAATATTGTAATATTTTTTGAAAGCTTGAAAGCTATTTCAGCTGTTTTTTGGTATAATTCCAAATTCATTTACACATTCAGTCGGAGGACACTATGGCAAAAGAGAAATTTGAACGTACAAAACCACATTGTAACATCGGTACAATCGGTCACGTCGACCACGGTAAAACTACGTTGACTGCAGCAATTACAGCTGTACTTGCGGTAACAAACGGCGCAAAAATGATGGATTACGATGCAATCGATAATGCACCAGAAGAGCGCGAGCGCGGTATTACAATCGCTACTTCACACGTTGAGTACGAAACAAATAACCGTCACTATGCACACGTTGACTGTCCTGGGCATGCCGACTATGTTAAAAACATGATTACTGGTGCTGCTCAAATGGACGGCGCTATCCTCGTTGTTTCTGCAGCGGATGGCCCGATGCCACAAACACGTGAGCATATCCTTCTTTCTAAACAAGTCGGTGTTCCGTACATCGTTGTTTTCATGAACAAAGAAGATATGGTTGATGATGAAGAACTTCTTGAACTTGTAGAGATGGAAATTCGTGAACTTCTTGATATGTATGATTTCCCTGGTGATGATACCCCTATCGTAGCCGGTTCAGCTCTTCGTGCACTTGAAGAAGCTAAAACTGGTACTCTTGGTGAGTGGTCAGCTAAAATTCAAAAATTGATGGCTGAAGTGGATCGTTATATCCCTCAACCAATCCGTGAAACAGATAAAGATTTCTTGATGCCGGTAGAGGACGTTTTCTCTATCTCTGGTCGTGGAACGGTTGTTACTGGTCGTATCGAACGTGGTACAATCAAAATCGGTGAAACTATCGAGATCGTTGGTATCCGTGACACTCAAACAACCACTGTAACAGGTGTTGAGATGTTCCGTAAAGAGATGGAAATGGGTGAAGCGGGCGACAACTGTGGTCTTCTTCTCCGTGGTACTAAGAAAGAAGATGTTGAGCGTGGACAAGTTCTTTGTAAACCTAAATCAATCACTCCTCACACAAAATTTGAGGCAGAGATTTATGTATTGAGCAAAGAAGAGGGTGGACGTCATACTCCATTCTTCAACGGTTACCGCCCACAATTCTATGTTCGTACAACTGACTGTACAGGTGCTATCACCTTGCAAGAAGGTACTGAAATGGTTATGCCTGGCGATAACGTGAAAATCAATGCTGAATTGATTCACCCGATCGCTATGGAAGAGGGTACTCGTTTTGCTATCCGTGAAGGTGGACGTACTGTCGGCGCTGGGGTTGTTTCTAAAATCCTTGCATAATTTTCCCCAACCTTCGGGTTGGAATCATAAGGTAAAACATGCGTGAAAATATCCATTTAGCGTGTGAAAAGTGTACGAGACGTAACTATCACACTACTAAAAACAAAAAAACTCATACTGAAAAATTTTCAGTACGTAAGTTTTGTAAATTTTGTCGTGAGCACACGATTCATAAAGAAGCAAAACTTTAAGTTGTTTCCCTTCGGGGATTCTTAATAATTATAGGTCAGTAGTTCCAATGGTAGAGCGCCGGATTCCAAATCCGATTGTTGGGGGTTCGAATCCCTCCTGGCCTGCCACCCATCTTCAACTAATGATGCTTACGAGCTTTATTCGTTGGAAATGTCCTGAGGATGAAATAGATGAAAAACACATTAAGTCAAACCATTCATAATGCGAAAATGGAACTTGCAAAAGTCATTTTTCCAACAAAACCGCAAGTAAAACAAGCTTTCATTGCTGTTGTTGCTGTTGTTACATTCGTCGTATTGTTTTTAGCATTGGTAGATTTTATCATGTCTTCAACTGTTTCAGCTATTTTGAGTTAAGGAAAAAACATGGCACATCGTTGGTACTCGATTCAAACCTATGCCGGTAGTGAGCGCAGTGTTAAAGCCGCTATCGAAAATATTATTGCTGAAAATAATCTTCAAGAGGTCATTACGGAAGTAATCGTTCCGACGGAAGATGTCATTGAAGTCAAAAACGGTAAAAAGAAAATCACGGAACGTTCGTTGTATTCAGGATATGTATTCGCGAATATGGATCTCTCTATTGATCTTCAGCACCGTATCCAATCATTGCCGCGTGTAGCAGGCTTTATCGGTGAATCCAATAAGCCGACACCGCTTAGTGAAAATGACATTGCAGTTATTTTGGATCGTGTAACGAACCGTTCGGCTCCGAAACCGAAAGTTTTCTTCGACAACGGAGAGATGGTTCGTATTGTGGACGGTCCGTTTGCAAACTTTACCGGAACTGTGGATGAGTATGACCTTGAACATGGTACATTGAAACTTAATGTCTCTATCTTCGGACGTAGTACTCCGGTGGATATTTCGTATACCCAAGTCGAAAAAATAATTTAATCTCAAAAAAAGGAAGCACAAATGGCAAAGAAAATTACGGGCTACATCAAGTTGCAAGTACAAGCCGGCGCTGCTAATCCAGCCCCTCCGGTTGGACCAGCACTCGGTCAACGTGGTGTTAACATCATGGAATTTTGTAAGGCGTTCAACGAGCGTACAAAAGATAAGGCAGGTTTTAAACTCCCTGTTGTTATTACGGTATATGCGGACAAAACGTTTTCATTCATCACAAAACAGCCTCCGGCATCTGCTCTCATCATGAAAGCGGCTGGTCTTAAAAAAGGGACTGATAATCCGATGAAAAACAAAGTGGGTAAAATCACTAAAGCTCAATTGATGGAAATCGTTAAGCAAAAAATTCAAGACATGAACACAGATGACATCGATGCTGCTGCGGCAACAATCGCCGGTTCTGCACGTTCAATGGGTGTTGATATCGTAGATTAATTTCTACACTACTCTTCGACCGCAAAGAGGCTAAATCTTGCGGCAGATTCTAATATTGGAGAATTCAAATGGCTGGAAAACGCTACAAACAACTTAGTGAAAAAATTGATATGGCTAAAAGCTACTCAGTAGCGGATGCTGCGGCATTCCTTAAAGAGCTTAAATCTGCTAAATTCGACGAAACCGTTGAAATTGCACTTAATCTTGGTGTTGACCCACGTCACGCTGACCAAATGATCCGTGGTGCCGTTGTGCTTCCTCACGGTACAGGAAAAGTGGTTCGTGTTGCGGTTTTCGCAAAAGGTGCAAAAGCTGATGAAGCTAAAGCAGCCGGTGCTGATATCGTCGGAAGCGATGATTTGGTTGAGCAAATCAAAGCGGGTAACATCAACTTCGATATCGTGGTTGCTGCACCGGATTGTATGGGACTTGTCGGTCAAGTAGGACGTATCCTCGGACCAAAAGGGATGATGCCGAATCCTAAAACAGGAACTGTTACAGCGGATATCGCAAAAGCGGTAAGCAACGTTAAAGGCGGGCAAGTAAATTTCCGTGTTGACAAAAAAGGGAACATCCATGCCGGTATCGGTAAAGTGAGTTTCGACACCGATAAAATTGAAGAAAATATCAAGGCGTTTGTCGGTGCTATCAACCGTGCAAAACCTTCTACTGCAAAAGGGCGCTACATCAAAAATGCAGCATTGTCATTGACAATGAGCCCTGCGATTAAATTCGAAACACAAGAATTATTAGATATCCGCTAAGGAAATCATTGACGGAGCGCTGTTTCGTCATACTTTATCTTATGGACTGAAGACAGTAGGGGGCTTAGGCCTTAATCAGAATTCTTCTGCCCCGCTTGAAGTTGTTATGTCTGGAAAGGAGAAACTATGAATAAATCACAGAAATCTGAGATTGTTAGTACTCTAACGAATGAGTTCAAATCTTCTGCAGCAGTTATTATGTGTGACTATCGCGGTTTAGCTGTGTCTGAACTCGAAGCACTTCGTAAAATTGCACGTGAAAAAGAGACGAAAGTACAAGTTGTAAAAAATACACTTGCCACTATCGCTTTGAACAATGCAGAGATGTCGGGCATTGAAATTAAAGATACTAATATCTTTGTTTGGGGAGCTGACGCTATCGCTGCTTCTAAAACCGCAGTTGATTTTGCAAAATCGAATGATAAATTTATCATTCGTCAAGCGTACATCGACGGTCAAGCCGCTGATGAGACTAAAGTTCGTGCATTTGCAACCCTACCGGGACGCGAAGAGTTGCTTGGAATGTTGGCATCTGTATGGATGGGACCAGTTCGCAACTTCACAATCGGACTCGATGCGCTTAAACGCAAAAAAGAAGAAGAAGCAGCATAATTGCCGCTTTGAAAAATCGCTGATTTCATTATCAGCATAAAATAAAAACAAAATTCTAATAGGAGAATTACAATGGCTGTTACAAAACAAGACGTTCTTGAGTTTATCTCAAACCTTTCTGTCCTCGAGCTTTCTGAGCTTGTAAAAGAATTCGAAGAAAAATTCGGAGTATCTGCTCAACCCGTAGCGGTTGCAGGAGCTGCTGTTGTTGCAGAAGCTGCTGAAGAAAAAACTGAATTCGATGTTATCTTGAAAGACGGTGGTGACAAAAAAATCAACGTTATTAAAGTAGTACGTGCAATGACAGGTCTTGGTCTTAAAGAGGCTAAAGATGCAGTTGAAGGCGCTCCTACAACTATCAAAGAAGGTATCTCTAAACAAGATGCTGAAGCAGCGAAAAAAGAGCTTGAAGAAGCTGGCGCTGCCGTCGAAATCAAATAAATTTGATCGGAGGCATCCGTGCCTCCACCTCCCACAGGGCACTTTACGAAGCGGGTTTTTAACCCTTTCGTAAAGTGCCCATACGTCGTTATAGACTCAAGGACGCTTGAGTCATAGACTTTGCACTTATCCCTATGGGATCAAAAACTTCGATTGAGGTAGCCTATGTTAAACACTCTTCACTCCGGAAACCGCTTACGCGTTGATTTCGCGAAAACTCCCCAGCAAATTGAAGTACCGAATTTGTTACAACTTCAACAAAGTTCTTATGAATCATTTTTGATGTTAGATCAAAAGGATCGTACAAAAAGCGGTATTGAGCGCGTATTCCAATCGGTATTCCCGATTCATGATTCTCAAAACCGTCTCTCTCTTGAATACCTTGGCTCTGAAGTAGGACGTCCTAAGTATACTGTACGTGAATGTATGGAACGTGGATTGACTTATTCAGTATCATTGCGTATGAAAACACGTCTTATGATTTGGGATCGTGATGAAAACACCAAAGAGAAAACCGGTGTAAAAGATATCAAAGAACAAACCATATTTATCCGTGACATCCCATTGATGACCGAACGTACGTCGTTTGTTATCAACGGTGTTGAACGTGTCGTTGTGAATCAGCTTCACCGCTCTCCGGGGGTTATCTTC
>DATDUY010000333.1:0-4290 GCA_035290165.1 Sulfuricurvum sp.
GATATCGAGTGGACACGCTTCCGCACTCACAGTAATATTGATCACTTCATCGCTGTATCGCCCAAGTGTCGAGGCAGCGTTTCGTGTCATCCCGATCAAAGGGATATCAAAACGTTTGATGTGGGGAAGGATGGAACTAAGCTCCGGAGACTCGCCGCTGTAGCTGATAGCGAGAACCGCGTCCTCTTTCCCGATCATCCCCAAATCGCCATGCAGCGCTTCGGTAGGGTGGAGGAAAAAACTCGGTGTCCCCGTCGAGGCAAACGTCGCGGCGATTTTAGCCCCGATCAGCCCCGATTTACCGACACCGGTGATGACAAGTTTCCCTTTGCACGCTAAGATCATCTCCACGGCACGAACGATCTCTTCTCCGAGATGCTCCGACCCCTCTATGAGAGCCTGCGCTTCAATTTCAAGTGTGTTTTTGGCTATTGCGATATAATCGTTGTTCATAAATATAATTATATCTGAAATGGACTTTATCCATGCAAAACCTTTACCGAGAAGTAAATACACTGGATCATCGAGCCGTAGAAAAATTCGCCCTTAGCGAAGAGGTGATGATGGAACATGCCGCAATGGCCTTGGCACATTTAATCCGCTCACGCTTTGCTCCTGATTCCTCCATTCTAATCGCCTGCGGCAGCGGTAATAACGGAGCTGACGGCTTAGCGCTCGCACGATTGCTCAGGGGAGAGTATCGCGTTAGTATCCATATCCCGTTCGGTGCAAGTTCGCCGCTGGCACATTTGCAGCGAGAACGTGCCGAGACGTTAGGAATGAAACATTCATCCGTAGAAGGGGAGTATGACGTTATTGTTGACGCACTGTTCGGATCGGGTTTGAACCGTCCTCTCGGCCCTACCGCGATAGAGGTATTGGTATCGATGAACCGAATGAACGGATTTAAAATTGCGTGCGATGTCCCCAGCGGTCTTTATGCCGACGGAACCCTCGATGCGCATATTTTCCATGCCGACATCACCCTCACGATGGGCTCGTTGAAACGGGGATTATTCAGTGACGCAGCCAAAGAGATTGTGGGTGAAATCCTTGTGAGTGACTTGGGAATCGATCGCCGTTACTACGAAATACCGTCGTCTTGGCAGTTATTAGAGCAAACCGATTTGTCTCTCCCCTACCGCGTTCACACCTCAACCAACAAAGGAAGTTACGGTCATTTAGCAATCGTTTGCGGTGAAAAAATCGGAGCATCCGTCATTGCCGGCTCAGCAGCACTTCGTTTCGGCACAGGATTGGTAAGTCTTATCAGCAATGAAAACGTCACGATCCCCTACGAGCTGATGCAAAGCCATTCACTCCCCTCCACTGCCACTGCCATAGCATTGGGGATGGGGTTGGGAGTAGAGTTTTGCGATGATGAGCTCTCATCCTTGCTCGATAATACTCTCCCTCTTGTTTTGGATGCCGATATTTTTTACCATCCGATGTTTGGTAAACTCTTAGAGCGTGAAAATATCGTCCTCACCCCGCATCCCAAAGAGTTCACCCGAATATTGCGTGTCTGCGGTCTTGCCGATATCGATGTCACCACATTGCAAAACAACCGATTTTCCTATGTAGAACAATTTTGTGCGGCCTATCCTAACGCGGTGTTAGTACTAAAAGGTGCCAATGTGATCATAGGTCAAAATGAGCACTTTTTTATTAATCCTCTCGGAACGGTCGCATTGGCAAAAGGGGGGAGCGGTGATGTTCTCAGCGGTCTTATCGGTGCATTGCTGACACAAGGGTATACACCGCTCATCGCCGCGCTCCAAGGCTCATTAACCCATACCCTTGCGGCACGCAAATTTGACAAAAACAACTACGCCCTTACCCCATTTGATTTAATCGAAAGACTTACCTGTTTATGAAAAAAATCGTAGCCCTTTTCAGCGGTGAGGGGACCAACCTCGCCAACCTAATTGACAAAATACATCTCAAACATGCCGCTATCGTCTGTGCCATTACCAACAATCCCGATGCGGGGGGAATACTCAAAGCCAAAAAGGCGGGGATTCCGGTCGAAATCCTCGATCATCGCGACTATGAGAGCCGTAAAGCGTATGATGCTGCATTGGTTGAAATGATTCAAGAATACAATCCTGATCTCGTCGTCCTCTGCGGATTTATGCGAATCCTTACCCCTATTTTTACCTCCAATATCCGCTCCATCAATCTCCATCCCGCACTCCTCCCCGCCTTTAAAGGTGCCCGCGCCATCGAGAGAAGTTTCGAGTGCGACGAGAATGTGTGCGGGGTGAGTGTCCACTGGGTCAGCGATGAGCTTGATGGCGGTGAGATAATCTTGCAAAAAAGTTTTACCAAAAATCCTAATGATACTTTAGAAGAATTTTCGGCTAAAATTCGCGAAATTGAGCATGAAATTCTCCCTCTCAGCGTTATTAAAATTCTAAATGATTAACTAAAAAGGACAAACAACGATGCATACACTACAAATCGGAAAATACACCCTCGGAAGCCGTCTTATCGTCGGAAGCGGAAAATACGACTCGTTTGAAACAACCAAAGCGGCAACGTTAGCTTCGGGATCGGAGCTTATCACCGTTGCCGTTCGACGTCTCAATATCACCAATCCGAACGAACCCAATCTTCGCGATACTTTTGCGGGAACGAACGTGAAATTTTTACCAAACTCTGCCGGATGTACAACAGCCGAAGAGGCAATTACCCTTTTTCGCCTTACCCGCGAAGCGACGGGGATTGACTTAATCAAACTCGAAGTGATCGGTGACACTCAAAAAACACTCTATCCCGATGTTTTAGAAACGATCAAAGCGTGTGAAGTGTTAGCGCGTGACGGTTTTACGATTATGGCGTATACCTCGGATGATCCGATTATGGCACGCCGCCTTGAAGATGCGGGAGCCCATGCGATCATGCCTCTCGCCGCACCGATCGGAAGCGGTCTCGGTGTCCAAAACCGTTATAACATCGTGTTTGTACGCGAAGCGGTCAAAGTACCTATTATCGTCGATGCGGGAATCGGATGCGCCAGTGATGCGGCATTAGCGATGGAGTTAGGTGCAGATGGAGTTCTCACTAACACAGCGATTGCACAGGCGCAAAATCCGATGCTGATGGCGGAAGCGATGAAGAATGCTGTTATTGCGGGACGGTTAAGTTACTTAGCGGGACGTATCCCGAAACGTCCGTATGCGACTGCTTCATCTCCGATTGATGGGATGATTCAGTTTTAATCCCCCGTTCGCCCTGAGCCTGTCGAAGGGTTCTCCCGTTCATGGTTCGACAAGCTCACCACGAACGGGAGTTTTTTATGCTTCTATGTAATCCAAATCCTCATGAAACGTCTCACGGGTAAAATAAAGTGCCACCAAAGCAATCGTAAACACAACCGATCCCACCACTGCCGCTGAACCCAGAACCCCCATACTCTCTTTTAAAAGCATGAAGCTCGACGTGATCGGAACCACCGAACCGCGTACAAAATTTGGAACTGTTGTTGCGACAGTCGCTCGGATATTAGTTCCGAACTGCTCCGCTGCCATCGTGATAAAGAGCGCCCAATAACCGCAAAATACACCCAACAAAAATACGGCTATATAAAATGAAAGTGCTGTTGCACCCGATAGAGTGAAATAATAGAGGACGCTTGCCACGGAGAGAACCATAAAAATAGTATAAGCTTTCTTACGACTTTGCATCTGTTGAGAGAGATATCCGCTCGCCAAATCACCGATTGACAGCCCAATATAAGTATACATGAGCGCAGTACCCGCCGTTACCTCTCCTACTATATCCAGTGCTTTGGCAAACTCCGGCGAAAACATGACCAAAACACCGACAACATACCACAACGGCATCCCGATAACAATCGCTTTGATGTATTTGCTAAACAGTTTTCGATGAGAAAAGAGGGCGAAAAAATGACCCCGTTTCACATCGTCACTCACATGGTGCTGAAACATTTCCGATTCTCGGACACGGAAACGGAGGACTAAAAGCATAAAGCCCAATATCCCGCCGATAATATAAGCATTACGCCATGCAAAGTTTTCAGCGACGATATTAGCGGCAACGACACCAAGAACACCGAATGCCGCAATCGCCATTACCCCATATCCTCGTAGATGTTTCGGGAGGATTTCAGCAACCAGTGTCACCCCCGCACCCAGCTCACCTGCCAACCCGATACCGGCGATAAAACGGAGCAATGCGTACTGCTCGACATTGGTAACAAACGCATTGAGCGTATTCGCCACCGAATAGAGGATAATCGAGGCAAACAGCACCGATAGCCGCCCT
>DATDUY010000334.1:0-7217 GCA_035290165.1 Sulfuricurvum sp.
GACATTTGTCCCTCTATTTACCGAATATAAGTGTTTTTCCATATCGTCCGCCCCATACAACGAACAACACAATCCATCCAAATGCCGTAGCATCAAAAAGCCACCCGTGAAAACTTCCGAGGGCTGTATCGACAGAGAGGGCGAAGCGGCTGAGAACAAGGAGTTGTGTCCACCAAAAGAGGACTATGGAAAGGGTATCTGCATGAGGCGGCTGTCCTGAATGTCCGAGCGTTACCCGAGTCCCAAATCCGATCAATACCGTTGTCAAAAAACCGAGTACAAGAAGGTGGGTACCTGCAAATAAGAAATTTACCCCGTATACCATTTCCGCGATTTGGGTCAGTGATCCGATCAAAAGTCCTATAGGAAGCCAAAACAGTGCAAGATGAAGTAACCATATAATAGCCGGCGAATGAAAGGGGTGGAGTTTCCAACGCAAAAATTCACGAAACAGATAGAGGGCGAGGAGGGCGCTGATAAAGGCTTCACCTAAGGTAAAAGCAAACATCGCGAAGAGGGTTTTTACGATTAAAGCGCTAAAAACTATTTTTATAAAATGGTTGGATTTTGGTTCTTGCGAATGGCTGAAAAATGGGATCATCCGCTGAGCAACCGAGAAGGTGAGAAAAATGAAAAAGAAATTGACAATGATCGGTGTAATCAGCGAAAACCAATCGTGAATCTCCCATATCAGATTCGCCCCGTACGCGATTATCCATAAAAGGTGGGCTGTGATCGTGATGGCATGGGCGATTAATATCCAATAAGGGTCTTGTTTTAATGGCGACTGGCCGATTTTATAGACCCAATGGAGGGTAAAAATCGCCATAGTGTGGGCAAATAAAACACTGAGCATCGCGAATAAAACCATCCACTCCGAAATAAATACCCCTGTGATAAAGAGAACTCCTCCGATCTGATAGAGCCAAACGATTCGGACATATACCTCTTTTGGAATCGCCATAGCGGTACAAAAACGGGGAAATGTCGTAAATAAAAAGCCGTGAAAAAATTGGGCAAATACCAAAAATGAGAGTGTATAAAGATGAAACTCATTTTCGCTCAGACTTAGGGTAATGATCCCTTTATGGGAAAGGGTAAAAAGAAGCATCGAAACGATTGCCCATAAAAGACCGAAGAGAAAAAACGGCTGATGGGGTTGGGAGAGAAAATAGTTTTGTTTTTGCGGCAGCGGAGAGGCGGAGAAGGTACGCATACGGATTCCTTATAAAATATATCGGAGTATAGCGTGCTAGAGGACGAGGGAAATTGATGAAAGTCAAGAAAAAAGGGAGTCGGATTGAAGTTTATAAAGTGTTTGTTTCGATTCTGTAACCATTAGGTTTTACACTTCTGCACTTTTTATGAAGGTTCATTCATGGTCTCCATCCGACTGATCTCCCGTCTCTCCATACGTCAAAAAATTACTTTTATCGTTGCGACGACACAACTCTTTGCCATTATCGCTATATCCATCGGTATTTTAGGTATGTTTTTTTCAAATGCCTCTTTGGAACGGATTAATGATCAAAGCCTCCATCCTCTCGATCAGCTTAGACAGAGCAAACATGCTATGGTTAATGTGATTCAATCGAAAGCACAATTGATTTCCGAAGGGCAGGGGGATTACGATAGCGATCTAAAAGCGATCAAAGAGGCTCATAAACAGTTTAATGCACAATGGAGTGCGTATTTAAAATCCCCGAAAACAGAAAAAGAACAGCAACATATCGAAGATGCGCAAATGCAAGTTGCACGGGCTGATCGCTCTATGAGTGCTCTTGAAGCCGCGATCACGAAACGTGATATTATGGAGATTCATGATTTGGTTCAAAGCGATTTTCCTTTCAGTTTTGCTCCCCTAGGTGATCTTTTTGATTCTCTAATTACCGTACAGTTGGAAAATACACAGACGCTCTATAATGAGGCACAAACGCAATTCAAACAAACACTTCTATTGATAGCGGTTATTTTTCCGATCGGTATGATCGTGATCTTTATTACCCTTCGGATTATCACCCGAGAACTGATTCATAAAATCACACTACTTTCCCAAATCATTCATCATCTGCGTTCGGGAAATTTGCAAGAACGGATACAAGTGGAGGGAAAAGATGAACTTTCAACCGCAGCCTATGAAATGAACAGCTCGATGGAGGAACTGCAAACAATCCTTGCAAATATCAAATCGACATCGTTTGAAAGTATCGCTACCGCCCAAGAGCTTAACACGGTAGCCAATACCATTCGTCAACGCCTCGAAACCAGTACGACCGATATGGCACTCACTCATGAACAGCTCGTCCAATTGCAATCGATTGTAGATGCATCAACCTCTTCAGCGCATGATACTACCTGCAAAATTGATGAAGCCAACACCAATCTGCACGAGGCTAACACTCAAATTTCTAAAATGAACAACGACATACAAACGGTTGCCCAAATTCAACAAAGCCTCTCCTCTGAACTGCAAGAACTATCCTCTCAAGCACAACAAGTAAAAGGTATTTTAAATATTATCGGAGACATTGCCGACCAAACGAATCTTCTCGCGCTGAATGCCGCTATCGAAGCGGCACGGGCAGGGGAACACGGACGTGGGTTTGCTGTGGTCGCCGATGAAGTGCGTAAATTAGCGGAGCGAACACAAGAGAGTCTATCGCAAATCAACAGTACGATCAGCACTATCGTAAATGCTATCATCACCACCAGCGATAAAATGGACAAATCTACCGGTTCGGTACTGCGTGTTTCAAATGATTCGAATTCTATCCAGCGGATTATCAACACCTCCTCATCCCTCATTTCGGTTGCCGCCGATAGCGTCCATAAATCAAATGATAATTTGGAAAATCTAACAGGAGGTATGCGTTTGATATCGGGTAAAATCGATACCCTCAATTCGATAGCATCGTCCAATACCGACAGTATTCAGGATATTACGGATGTTGCATTCAGGCTTGATCAAAGTACGGCGGAAATAAATCAAAAATTAGAAAAGTTTCGTACGTAAGCAATATTTTTTGAGAGAAGTGGAGGGGTTATGGTTGGTTGCGGAAGCAGGATTTGAACCTACGACCTTCGGGTTATGAGCCCGACGAGCTACCGGACTGCTCTATTCCGCGGTATAAAAAGTTTTAGTTTCTATTGTCTAATATGTATAGGGTAGAAGTGTAAGTCTAGATTGGTTGCGGAAGCAGGATTTGAACCTACGACCTTCGGGTTATGAGCCCGACGAGCTACCGGACTGCTCTATTCCGCGGTATGTAAATGGGTGGATGGGGAGGAGGGATTCGAACCCCCGAATGACTGGACCAAAACCAGTTGCCTTACCGCTTGGCGACACCCCAATGTTCTCGTTAAGAGGCCGAAATTATAGACACTTTTCGAGAATTTGTCAAGTGTTTCGCAAACAACGACCTTAAAAAATATCATTTTTTTGATTGTGATAGTTTTTTAACCCTTTTACCCTATAATTCCTTACTATATTAATAACAAAAGAGTTTTAAATGTCAGCAGTGCAACGGGTATTGGATGCGATCGATGAGTTTAAAAAAGGGCGTATGGTCATCATGGTGGATGATGAAGATCGCGAAAATGAAGGGGATCTTGTTTATGCGTCTGTTTTTTCAACCCCTGAACATGTCAATTTTATGGCGACTCATGCCAAAGGGCTGATTTGTGTCGCAATCAATCCTGCCATCGCTAAACGCCTCAGCCTTGAGCCGATGGTGAAATCGAATACCTCTATGCATGAAACAGCGTTTACCGTCTCAGTAGATGCTACAGCGGCTACAACAGGTATTTCTACGGCAGAGCGCGATATGACGATCAAAATTTTGGCTAATCCGCTCTCCCATCCAACCGAATTGGTTGCACCGGGGCATATTTTCCCGTTGATTGCAAAAGAGGGGGGAACACTGGTTCGCATCGGTCATACGGAAGGCTCCGTTGACCTGTGTCGTCTCTCTGGATTGGCAGAATCGGCAGTTATCTGTGAAATTATGAAAGAAGACGGAACGATGGCGCGCCGTGATGATTTGGATCTCTTCGCCGCCAAACACAATCTAAAAACGGTGTATATCTCCGATATCGTCGAATTTCGTCTGGCGAACGAAACGCTGGTAAAAGCTCTCTCTGAAGAGGAGATCGAGTTTTTCGGTGTCCACGTCAAAAAATATGAGTTTGCAGACCATCAGGATAACCGTCATACCGCAGTCGTTTTCTATAAAGCGGGAGAGCTGGCGAATGTCAAAGTCCATAATGTCGTCCCTGACATCGATTTGCTCTTAAATCAAAGCAAATACGGCCATTTGATCGATTCGATCCACTATCTCAAACATAACAGCGGTGTATTGCTTTTTATCAATAAACCGCACCATCAGCAGGTCAATATGAAAGAGTACGGGATCGGTGCTCAAATATTAAAATCATTGGGTGTAAAACATATGCGTCTGATTGCGGAATCGAAAGTTTCTGATTTTGCGGGACTCGGCGGATTCGGACTCGATGTTGTGGAGACGATTAACCCCGCAGAGGGGATTTAATTTTCTCTTACCATCCCACGGATGATTTAGAGGTTACCTTACGGATCTCTTTTTCATCAGCCCAGACTACTTCTCCGCTTTGCGGATCGACTAACTCCATCGAAATATTGTAATAGACATCCTGAACATCCCCCGAAGCCTTTTTAATGGATCGGACATTTCCGGTGATGATGTAATCGGCATCGGTCATAGCGGAGAGTTTTGTTTTGGTTGTTGCGGTTGTCGTGAGAGTGCGCTCATCTGTTACATCCTCTAAATTTGCTTTGTCTGCCAAGAAACGAACCTGTCCTGATTTGAGGAGCTTGATACGGATTTTATCGGTAATCGCTTTGGTATCGATATGCTCGTAGGTAAGGTTGTTAATGGTGCGCAGACGCACTTTCGGTGTTTGGTGCGTTTTAGAAATGTAACGGCTCTCAAGCAATGATTGGGTCATCGTTTCTGCCGTGGATTGCAAGTCGGTTGAACCGAAATCGGCACTCAGTGTTTCTACTGCTTTGGCGTCTCCGTATTTGACGTTGGAATCGTATCCTGTCATACCCGCGCCCCCTTTGGCGCTGCATCCGCTAAGAATGAGAAGTGCCGCAGCCGCGATTGAGAGAGAGGTGAACGTAATAGTTTTCATGAGGTTATTCCTTATTTATTGGGTACGGAGACGATGATTTTATAGTTAGAAACATTCGGAATCCCTGATGTTTCGACGATTTGAACTTTTTGGTTTTTATGGATAGTAATCGGTTTCCATGCGGTAGATTCGATAAGAATACCGTTCATATCGTACCATTCGATTTGATAAACGAACCCTTCGACTTCATCGAAATCATCGTTTTCAAGCTCGGCAACGACTTTGAGCAAAGAGCCCTCTTGGAAACTTTTATGCATAACGATATCGACCCGTTTTTCGCCGATAATCGTAACGTTTTTAGAAGAACATCCACTAAATACAATCCCCGTTATTACGGCGAGAGAGAGTGAAAGAAGGGCGGTTTTAGTAGGTGACATGATGAATCCTTATGTTGTCCGGAGTTAAATAGTTGACCAGTATAACGGCACCTTTTTTATCGTTCGGGAGTACAATTGTCTCTTTGTATGTATTAAGCATGATATCAAGTGTATCTCCTTTTTTGACTTTAAATTTGGAAATATAGCCCGAATTGGGGAGAAGTTCCCAGTTGCGGTAATCTTTATCGGCGTATGAGCTTCCAAAATCCATGGTAATCGAAGCGAGTAACCCGCCCAGTTCACCGAATTTATCGCTGATCTGTTTGGCCGCAACCGCTTTGGTTGTTGCCCGAACTACCCCTTTTGCCAGATCGGAGGGGAGTTCGTCTTTGAGGGTTTTATACGCCATAAGATCGGATTTTAAAAGCCTTGTCGGATTAAGGCGAAGGGTAGCGGTTGAGAGGGCTACGGAGGAGAGATCGTTTATCGGTGATCTATACGAAGGCAAATCAAGAGAGGTATACTCAGCTGCATGAAAAATAGGAAAACGGATCTTTTCGATTTTTAATGAAGGGGCCTCTCCGGATAAAATAATGACGGTAAGATCCATCGAGGGTGATTTCGGATGTGTTTTGGAGGAAGCAAAAACTTTGGAGACATCCGGATTGAGGGCTAATGCCCGTTTAAGGCTGATGGCGGATGCATCGCCCGAAGCGGCAGAGTGACCCGATATATCCACAATAATACTACTGAGGGTATAGGAAAACGGATCTTGGTAGTTGTTTGCCATCGTACGAACTTCGGGGTCTTCGAGCATTGTCCCCATCGAGTATCCCGAAGGGATCGAAGTAACATCGCTCCCTTGACGCTGGGCTTTCGCCTTTTCATCCGCCGCATCTTTTATTTTTTCTGCACTCTCTATGAGCCAGAACTCTTGACGCATCTCCATGCGGCGCATCTCTACCGAAGCCCCTTCGAAATCTCCGAGCATGGCATAGTTGAGGGCATTGATTGTATGCATGAGGGAGCGTTCGTACCCTTTTGCATAATAGCTTTCAGCCCCCTTGGAGAGGAATGAGGAGCCTAAAAAAGATCCGACATTACGTATGCTTATTTTTGCGCGATTCTCATACTCGTCTAAAATTTCATAGGCTTTTTCAAATGAGGCTATAGAGGCTCTAAAATCGCCGTTTGCTTGCTGAAGGCGTGCAAGATTGAGCCAATGCCACATTTCATCTTCGTTGGAGGTATCAGAGCTAAGAGATGACAGGGTAAGGGGGAAAAGAGCGGGGGACAATCCTACCCGCAGTTGATCTGAGTTTAATGAGGCGGCGGAAGTATAGAGGGATGATAAAAAAAGTAAAGGTAAAATTTTTTTTAGTATCGGCATCAGCTTAATTTTTCATCGCCTTGATAAACGATTCATAGATATTTTCAAGCTGTAGGTCTTGCTCTAAAATCTCTGTATTGTCTTGTACCATATAGTGTTCCAGTACAGCGACACGTCGAAGAAGGTACTCGAACATCTCTTTGTTGATATCAGGGAGCTTATTGTGGCTGAAAGGGTCTTTGTCTCGCCCTTTTTGGATGACGTGTGCGGGGATACCGATAGCGGTGCTGTTATCGGGGACTTCGCGGACGACAACAGAATTGGCACCGATTTTGGAGTTGATTCCGATCGTGATATTTCCGAGAACTTTTGCTCCGGCTCCGATTACAACACCGCTT
>DATDUY010000335.1:0-2768 GCA_035290165.1 Sulfuricurvum sp.
AGTTTTTACCCGAAAAACTTACTTTTGAACCGTGAGTCAAGTGCCCGCCGTGGCTGAGATCCATACCGAGGAGTTTATCTCCCGCTTGAAGCAATGCTGCATAAACGGCACCGTTTGCCGATGAACCTGAGTGAGGCTGAACGTTGGCAAATTTACATCCGAAAAGTTCGCATGCACGGTCTATCGCCAACTGCTCGACGCCGTCCGCGTATTCGCATCCGCCGTAGTAGCGTTTAGCCGGATAACCCTCAGCGTATTTGTTGGTAAATACAGAACCCATCGCTTCCATTACGGCAGGAAGGGTAAAGTTTTCCGATGCGATCATCTCTAAATGGTCGGTTTGACGTTCAAGCTCTTGCTCGCACAATGTGTAAATTTCGTTGTCGTATTCTTTGAGGAAACTCATTCTTCTTCTCCATGGTGGTTTTGGTTGTTGTGTATCGGTTTCATAGCCGGGAAGAGCAATACGTCCCGGATAGAGTGTTGGTTGGTCAGCATCATGACGAGACGGTCGATTCCGATCCCCTGTCCGGCGGTCGGTGCCATACCGTAGGAGAGAGCGGTAACGAAATCTTCGTCCATCTCATGGGCTTCATCATCGCCTGAGTCTTTAGCTGCCATCTGTCCTTCAAAACGCTCTAATTGATCGACCGGATCGTTGAGCTCGCTAAACGCGTTGGCGATCTCGCGTCCGGCAATGAAAAGTTCAAACCGGTCAGTGAGTTCAGGACGTTCGTCGTTACGGCGCGCAAGCGGTGAAATCTCGACCGGATAATGGGTGATAAAGGTCGGATTGATCAATTTGGCTTCGACGAATTCGTCAAAAAGTTCCCCTTGCAGCTGCCCGAGATTCATCGCCGCATTGGCTTCGAGGTTTTTCGATTTCAAAAATGCCAAGATGGCTTCTTTGTCATTGACGATTGCTTCGGGGACACCGCCGATGACGCTGAGACTTTTGATTAGTTCTATCTCCGTGAATTGGTCAAAATCAACTTCTAACTCACCGTAGGGGAGACGTTTTGGCAAATCAAGATGATCGAAAAGATATTCAAAATACTCTTTGGTGATCTCAATGAGGTCTTTATAGGTTTTATACGCCCAGTAAAACTCGATAGAGGTGAACTCAGGATTATGGGTCGCATCCATTCCCTCATTGCGGAAGTTACGATTGATTTCAAATACCGCTTCGAATCCGCCGACAATGAGACGTTTGAGGTAGAGTTCAGGGGCAATACGTAAAAAACGGTCAATTCCCAGCGCATTGTGATGGGTGACGAACGGCTTGGCATTCGCTCCTCCCGCGATAGGGTGCATCATCGGAGTTTCAACTTCCAAGAACCCTTTGTCTTCGAAAAAGCGACGTGTCAAACTGATCACTTTTGAACGGATATGAAACGTTTTACGCACTTCGGAGTTCATAATCAAATCGAGATAACGCTGGCGATAACGCATCTCTTTGTCTTGAATCCCGTGGAATTTTTCAGGAAGAGGGGAGATCGCTTTGGTTAAAATTTTCAAAGTATCGGCATGAAGGGAGAGTTCACCGTGCTGTGTCACGAACGGGTAGCCGCTCACTTCGATGATATCACCCACTTCAATCAGTTTTTTAAAGACATCGTTGTAAAAATTCTCAGGAAGGTTGTCACGAGCGACGTAGATTTGAAGCATACCGCTCTCATCTTCGATTTTCACAAAACTCGCTTTTCCCATCAGACGGTACAGTTTAATCCGTCCCGCTACGGTGTAGTGGCGGTGCTCGTCTCGTTGATCCTCTTTTTTGAAAAGATCGGAGTTGACGTTATGAAATTTTTCGATGGTTGTATTACGCTCTGAATGATTTGCATAGGGATCGATACCGAGTGCTCTTAGTGCTTCAGCTTTTTCAATCCGTTGTTGTACGTATTGGTTTTCAAATGCCAATGGGATTCCTTTATTTCGATGGTTATTTTTTAGGGTTTTCTTGACAGGCTTTACAAATTCCGTAAATTTGCATTGAATGTTCCTGCATCACGAATCCTAAGGCTTCGGTAATTTCACGTTGACGCAATTCAATCTGCTCATCCACAAATTCGGTAATATTTCCGCACGAAGTGCAGATGATATGGTCGTGATGATCTTTTGCACCGAGTTCGTATTTTTTACCCTGTGCGCCGAATGAGAGTGAGGTGACCATATCGGACTCTTCAAGCAAAGAGAGAGTGCGATAAACGGTAGCTATACCGGTACCCAACTCAGGGTGCTTTTGCTGAATCAGATGATGTAGACCCTCCGGAGTTAGATGTTCATCCGAGTTATAGAGCATTTCCAGAATAACTTCACGTTGAATCGTAAATTTGAGCCCGTTGGCTTTTAGCAGCTGTTTAAAATCACTCAATAATTTATTGTACTCAACCGAACGTTTCGTAAAATCGCTATACGCATTCATCGCTTAGTCTTCCTTTGTAGAGATATCGGTATCGGTTCCATTCTCATCATTGATGAGGGATGTTACATCATCGGTTTCAATGTGCAAAATAAAATCTCCGGTTGCAAACATCGGTTTATAAAAAAAGCTGTCCGCCATCTTCTCTTCGAAGTTTTCACGAATGGCTGTAACACTAAAAAGGGCATACACGATAATAGATACGATAAAGAAAAATTTACTGCTTCCGATGATAAAACCCAATACGCGGTCAACCGGTCCTAAACCGCTTAAGGTGGTGAGCTTTTTAAATCCTGTCCCTAAAGCAACCATGAGAAGCCAGAAAATACCTAACGCAAAAATAAAT
>DATDUY010000336.1:0-2414 GCA_035290165.1 Sulfuricurvum sp.
ATCAGTGCAACACGGCTAGGGATCGAGACGATAGATGTCGGGGTGCCGACGCTTGGGATGCACTCTATCCGCGAACTCTCCGGCATCAGCGATGCGCATGGACTATACCGTATCTTAATCCATTTGGGAGATTTTTAATGACGGAAATGATATCCCCTGCCGAACTCAAAGCTCTAATTGATCAAACCTATAAGGTTGAAGAGGAGTATGTTGCTCTTCGCCAATCGTATACTCATCTGCAATCAACGATTGAGCAGGTTATCGAGTTTCTTCCCAATGCAATTTGGATCGTGGAGCAGGACGGCTCTATTTTTCTCCAAAATTCGCAGGGAAAAGCATTAGGGATGCTTTTTGAGACGCTCCGTTTGGACGAAGAAGATTATGAGATGACCTTTAAAGAGAGGTCGTATCTGATTAAATCGGCGCAGCATAATGAAAAACGCCTCCTTAGTGCTACCGACATTACGGAGCAAAAACGGAAAGAAAATCTCGCCACTATGGGGCAGATGGCGGCACATCTCTCTCATGAAATCCGTAATCCGATCGGCTCCATTGCCCTTCTTGCTTCCACATTGATGAAGCGGGTCAAAGAGGAGAACAAACCGATTGTAACGGAGATTCAAAAGTCACTCTATCGGATCGAGCGGATTATCAAAGCGACATTGATGTTCTCCAAAGGGGTGAGTGCCCAAAAAAATGCTCTTCGGTGGTGGCAGATACGTGAAGCGCTCCTTAGTGCTATCGGCTATTACAGTTATGCCAAGCCTATAGAGTTTATTTTTCCCGAAGAGGATTTTGAACTTTTCGGGGATTTGGATTTGCTTGTTATGCTTTTTACCAATTTTGTTTTCAATGCTATCGATGCGATTGAACTCGATGAAGAGGAAGATGGAGTAATCGAAATTATCCATACTGGCGAAGGAGAATTTCATAGATTTGAAATTTATGACAGCGGAATCGCTATTGAAAATAAAAAGTGGCTTTTTGAAGCGTTTAAAAGTACAAAAGAGAGAGGAAACGGACTCGGTCTGGTTCTCTCCAAAAATATCGTCGAATCTCACGGCGGAGAGATAGCTCTGTGTGAAGGGGATCGCAAAGGGTTCAGTTTCACCCTCTCATCTTAGAGAGGTTTAGGTTCTCCGAGATAATACCCTTGCAGGTAATCGACTCCCAGCTCTTTACATTTATTATAGACCGCTTCGGAATGGACAAATTCCGCTACGGTTTTGAGTCCTAAGTGTTTCGAGAACTCAGTGATAGCAATAAGAATAGTTTGGGCGTTGGTGTCGGTATCGATATTACGGATCAATGAACCGTCAATTTTGAGGAAATCGACATCCAGTTTGATGATATGGGCAAAATTCGAATATCCGGTACCGAAATCATCGATGGCAATGCGGCACCCGAATGCTTTTACTTCTGCAATAAAGGCGGAGACTTCCGGATAGTTTTCGATCCCCTCACTCTCTAAAAGCTCAAAAATAAGTCGGTTCGTATGAGAGGAAGAACGGAGCTTTTGAATTAAAAACTCTTTTGTCGGCTTATCAAAAATATCATCTACGGATAAATTCATAGAAAAGGCGTGTGTTGTTGTTTCCAACATAGTAAACATTTCTTCAATTACAAATCGTGAGAGAAGAGGATAGAGACGCGATTGACGAGCAGCCGGGAGAAAATAGCCCGGAGAGACTATTTCTCCGTTGTTGTCGATCATCCGGATAAGGGCTTCGTATTCAACAATATCTCCGCTCGCAGCATCAAAAACCGGTTGATAATAGAGGCAGAACTGTTTCTCTTCAATCGCCTCTTTGAGTTTTTTGCTCCAGAGAATGTTGTGTTGATACTCTTGTCGAATCTGCATCGTCTCATCATATAACTGGTAACTCAAACGTCGTTTTTTAGCTGTTTTCAATGCCATATCGGCGTTAGCCAAAAGATCGATAGTGTTATGGTTGCGGTTTCGTGCGACATCCATCCCCATGGTCAACGTTACATAGATGCTTGCGCCGTGAAGTTCGTAATATTGAGCTTGAAGATGGCTGGCTATTGAGAGGCGGACTTGCTCCAACTCAGTTGAACTCATCGGGTTGCTCAAGGTGATGGCATATTCATCGGAAGGCATTTTATACAACTGTGTCGGCAAATCGCTTATGGCATCTTGAATCGATTTCGTTAATGCCAAAATGGTCTCATCCCCGATAGCATGGCCGTAAAAGTCGTTGATCTCTTTGAAATTATCAATATTGAGGAGGATGAGAGCATAAAATCCTCTGGTATGCATATCGCGAATAAGGGCATTTCGGTTAAGCAATCCGGTAAGATGATCGGTATGAAGCTGATGCTCAAGTTTTTTATTAAGCTCACGGGTAATTTTTGTATCACGTTCGATGCGGCGAATAAGGATACGGAATCCG
>DATDUY010000337.1:0-2044 GCA_035290165.1 Sulfuricurvum sp.
CGGCTACCGTCATCTCAACCCATATGAGTGAACTGATTAAAAGACACGCAGAAGAGCTTCTTACCCGTCAAGAGACCCAAGCACTTATCGAGAAAATCAAAAACGACTATCCGGTTGTGGTGGATGATCTTCTTAAAGTTGCCAATATCGGTCTTATCCAACGTGTTTTCAAAGCCCTTTTACACGAGCGTGTCCCTCTTAAAGATATGATTACGATTTTGGAAACAATGGCGGATGTTGCGGAATACACTAAAAATGTTGATATCATCACGGAACACGTTCGTGCCAAACTCTCCCGTATCATCACGCAACAATACACCAGTCCTGACGGTATCATCAAACTCTTGACGTTTGATACGATGAGCGAGCAGATGATGTTGGAAAAATCGCAAGAGCGTGACGGATCGCGCCAGCTCCTTCTCAATGTCGGAGAGATCAACGGTCTGATACAGGCGACCAGCGCCAAAGCAACCGAACTTCTCCAAAAAGGGATCTCGCCGATCATCGTTATCATCGATCCGAAACTCCGCCGCCCGTTGGCTGAGATTTATGAGCGGTTCAGCCTCGAAATCGTCACCCTCTCCCACGCCGAAATCGATTCGAATGCGAAGTTCGAAGTACTCGGTTCCATCACATTAGATACTAAATAGGATATTCATGACCACAACGTTTTACCACCTCTCCCACATCGATCTCGACGGCTACAGCTGCCAACTCGTCATGGCGCAAACCTCACATACCATGTTCAGCTACAACGCCAACTACGGTGCCGAAGTGATGGATCGCCTCGAAGAGATTATCGAGACGATCAAGAAAAGCAAACAGAGTGCTACGATCCTTATCACCGATCTAAACCTCTACCCCGATGAAGCCAGATGGCTCAACAATGAGGTCAATCGCCTCAATGAGAGCGGATGGGAGATCACCATCACCCTCCTCGATCACCACGGAAGCGGTAAAGATACAGCGGCACAATATCCGTGGTATTTCCTCGATACCGAACGATGCGCCACCAAAATCGTCTATGAGTATGCACAGGAGCATTACGGCTTGAGCGGGGGAGGATGGCTCGAAGCGTTTGTCAAAGTGGTCAATGCCGTCGATCTGTGGCACCAAGAGGAAGAGGACGATTTTGAGTACGGAAAAGTGTGTATGCGTCTCATCTCAGACGCGAAAGAACTGAGCCGTGTCATGTTCGCCGATGAAGACCGTGTCTACAAACTCGCCATGCTTGAAGAGGCGGCAACAATGCGATTTCTCCCCGAGGCTAACATCGTCTTGGATGAATCGCTTCATAAAATGAAAAAAGAGTTTTTCAAAGACGACGCCGACAACACTCTCGATAATCTCTCGACCAAATATATCGTGGCATTGCTGGGAACCAAACGCTCGACTATGACGATCTATTACAAAGGGTGGCGCGGGTTTTTGAGCTACGGACTCGGAAATACTTCAATTATCGGCAACGGATTTCTCACCGCATTTCCTGATTTTGATTTTATCGTCGATGTCAGTACACGTGGAACGATGAGTCTGCGCGGCCATGACAAAGTCGATGTAGCGATGATGTCAGGAGAATGGGCCAACGGCGGAGGTCATCCGAACGCGGCAGGTGGACGAATCCAAGGGTTTAAAGAGCAATTCCGCTACGATAAAGTGAAACGCCAAATCGAAGATATGCTCTCCAATAAAGAGGCGATGCCCGGTAAACTCCCCCACAAAATAGAGGGATAATGCTTTTTAATTCCTACGCTTTTATTTTTGCCTTTTTACCGATTATATTGATTGGCTATTTTTGGTTTTTACGACAGCGTTTGATACTTGGCTCTAAGATATGGTTAGTAGGCGGCAGTTTATTCTTTTACGGATATTGGAGCGTCGTTTACGTTCCTCTATTATTAGGAAGTATTCTCGTTAATTTTTTTGTAGGCTCGGCACTATCGGAGAGAGAAAGCAAATGGGATCATACTACTAAAAAAGATTTTGTTAATCGTATTTCAAAAAAACAGCTTCTCATTTTCGGAATAATTTTTAATATCGCATT
>DATDUY010000338.1:0-3542 GCA_035290165.1 Sulfuricurvum sp.
TGCTTTTGCGCGTCAATCCCCACGTCGTTCGCGGTATGTCTCAAGCAGAGGGGATCACTTTTTTTACGGGACTGGTGATGCGGTGGTTTCGTAACAGCTTTGGATGCGGAAAAAGTTATACGGAACTTGAGGAGATGGCTAAAAAAGTCCCTCTCGGCTCCTACGGTATTACCCCGATCTTTAGTGATCGGATGAACTACGGAGAGTGGATACACGCTTCCCCGTCGTTCATCGGTCTGGGATTGGATGAGTCCAAATACAACGTCGCATCAATGTTTCGCTCACTCGAAGAGAACGCTTGTATCGTGAGTGCCATCAATCTAGAGAACATTAAAGCTTTCAGCGGTGTATCTCCTGATTCCATCACCTTTGCGAGCGGTGCATCCAACGGAGCATTATGGTCTCAGATTTTAGCCGATGTGACGGGTCTATCAGTAAACGTTCCCGTGGTGAAAGAGGCGACAGCACTGGGTGTGGCGATGGCATGCGGGATCGGCGCGGGTGATTATAAAAGCTTTGAAGAAGCGGGAAACACTATCGTCAAAATTGAGCGGACGTATGAGCCGAATAGGTCGAATCATGCACAGTACGGTGAGATCAAAGAGAAATGGCTCAAAGTCTACTCCAAACAGATGGAGTTAGTTCGCGAGGGGACACTGGAGCCGATGTGGAAGGCTCCGGGAATTTAGAACTGATACGCTTTTTCGTCGAGTAAATCAAGTTCTTCCGTGTATTTATCATCCACAAACGGTTCATAGTGCGATTTATAGTATGCATAGTGCTCTGTGTGTTTATGCCCCTCTAACGACTCCTCATCTGCCCACGACTCGACGGCGAAGAATTTACGTGGATTATCACGAGATTGAAAGATATAGTAATAAAGGCATCCCGGCTCTTTGAGTGAGGGAGCCACCATATCCTCTAATAATTTTTTAACCGTAGCAATATGCTCCTCTTTGGCGATAAAGGTCACTTTTTTGGTAATTTTCATAGGTTATATCCTTATTTTTTGAGTTTAGCTTGTTCAAGTTCCCAGTATTCCATTTCGAACATCTGAGACAGAGTGAGCGATCCCCATCCGCCAAGCTGTTCAGCAGAGAGGATGGCGGTGATGGTGTGTTTGACGATGTCTCCGATAATACGGGACTCATTTTCATCTTTGCCGAGTACGACGATTCCGACTCCCTTGATCACTGCGTAGCGGGGGGCAAGATCGAGGCAGATATGCTCATGCGAAGCATTGGTATCGAAATAGGCTTTATAATCCTTTGCAAATTGAGCGATCCCTTTTGCAATATCACCGTCGATGATAGCGGGAAACGGTTTGATTCGGATAACGTGCTCAGGGGTGAATCCTCCGTTTTTGCTCAATGCTTCGAGATTGGGGAGAATGCTGAAAAGCTGTGCACGGGGTGAATCGATAAGGAGGGGAAAAAGGTCACATCCGCGAAGTTTAGATACTTCCGCACCGACGGCAGGGGCAATAGAGGGGTCACCTTTCCCCTCACAATCACCGCACGCTAGTGTAACGTGCTCAGCTAGATACTCTTCGGCAACACTGACGAGTTCGATCATCTTCTCATAGGCACGATGTGCATCATTATCAAATGTAAAGACGCCGTGGTGCATCAAAATCATCCCCGTGAGGGTCTCCCAATCAATGCTTTTGGTAATTTCATAGATATGTTTTGCCAACTCAAATCCGGGCATGACGTAATCGATGATGAGCATATTTTCCCCATAGAGCTTTTGAACCAATTCTTTTCCATTCGGGGTATTGGTGAGGGTCACGACGGCATCGGCGTGAGTGTGATCGACGTAATCAAAGGGGATGATGGCGTGAAGAATCGCTTCGATGGAGGGGTTGGGGAAACTCTGATCCGACATAGCCGCCCGTTGTTCGGCAACCATTTGGGTATCGCTGAGACTCTCGCGCGTTGCCATTTCGAGAAGCACGTCAAGGTTTACGGGTGAAAATCCCCCTTTTTCGATCGTATCAAGATTCCAGCCGGACCCCTTGACGTAGAGGGTGTTATCAATTTTCACCGAGGTGTTTCCCCCGCCGTGAAGCACCAATTCTTTGCTTTGACCCAAGAGCTGGGAGGTATAGACCCGCATTCCCAGAGGGTCATTTTGGTATTGGGCAGCTATGTGAGCGTCAAAGAGGCTTGTCATAATGTTAGATCCTTCTATTAGTGGTCAAATTATAGCGATGCAAGGATGAAATATGCTAATATTGCTCCCATTAAATATAAAAATTGAAGGATTTTCATGCCGTTACTCGATAGTTTTTGTGTAGACCACACCATTATGCCCGCTCCTGCCGTTCGTAAAGCAAAGGGGATGAAAACTCCTAAGGGTGATGATATCACCGTTTTTGATTTACGTTTTGTTAAACCGAATGAAAAAACACTCTCTCCTGAGGGGATTCATACGTTGGAACATTTGTTTGCAGGGTTTATGCGCGATCATCTCAACTCTGGGAGCACCGAGATCATTGATATCTCTCCTATGGGATGCCGTACCGGATTTTACATGAGCGTGATCGGGACACCGAGTGAAGAGATCGTTGCCGAAGCGTGGGAAGCATCGATGAAAGATATTCTAGAGGTTAAATCTCAAAATGATATCCCTGAACTCAACATTTACCAATGCGGAACGTATAAAATGCACTCACTCGAAGATGCGAAAGCGATTGCAACCGAAGTGCTTCGTAAAGATATCGATATTATGGATAACGAAGCGTTAGCGCTTGACCTCGCAAAGGTTGAGCAATAATGAAGCTTTTGTTGCCGATGGATGGCGATGATACCCAAGAGTCTGAACTCACGGGTGTTTTATCGGCAAAGTTTTGGGCAACGGTAGAGGTGGAAGAGGGGCGTGTTGTAGAGATTAATTTCTATACGGATCGTTCTGAAATCGAAGGGTGGCTCGATGCCGTAATCGTCACCAACAACTATGAACCCGTGATGGAGTTCATTGACAATCAGATGATGGTTCTTGTCGCTCATACGCAACGCACCATCGATGACATCGTCGAAGCCTATTTATTCAGAGAACTCCACGACTTGGCACTATGAAAAACTGGGTGCAAAGCTGCGATGGAAGTTACACGGCGTACAGCAGTGAATATGACGAACACTACCACTCGACCAAAGACGGCGCTCTCAACGAATCGCTCAAAAAACATATCGAACCCGCTTTTGCGCTCCATTGCAAGAAAGATCATCTCCGCATCATTGACATCTGTTTCGGTCTGGGGTTTAATACCCTTCTCAGCCTCTATTACCGCGATACTTATTACCCCGATACGACTCTCGAAATTTACTCCCCCGAACTTGACGGCGATTTGATCGCTTCGCTAGAGGGTTTTCCTTATCCCGAAATCTTTGAACCGTATCGAAACATTATCACTGACATCGCAACGCTCGGCGGCTACGAGGATGAACGGACGCAGATCACCGTTGAGATTACCGATGCGCGAGTGGCAATGCGAGCGTTGGAAGGGGAATGGGATGTCTGTTATCAAGATGCATTCAGCC
>DATDUY010000339.1:0-8168 GCA_035290165.1 Sulfuricurvum sp.
AAACAATATTTTTAGCATAAAAGAACCTTTTTAGTCTATTTTAGATTATTGTATCTATTATAGACTTAGCAACTTCTTACAATTTGTACATCAACATACAAAACAGATTAAAAGAGTTATTTGTGAATATTATTGAAAAAATAAATTTCTTGCTGGAAGAAAAAAAGCTTTCTAAAAAAGAATTCGTAGAAAAATTACAAAAGTTAGAACCGAAACTCAAAGGGACAGGTGAAGTTCCAAGTGAACAAACAATCTATCGCTATCTTAATGAAAGTAGAGAACTAAAAGTAGAATTGATACCTTATATCGCAGAAGTGTTAGAGGTAAATGAGCAAGAGCTTTTTACGTTCGATATTGAATATTCAACAAATTATAATTACCGACAATCCAAAGAAGTACGTGAAATAATCGATTTATTACAATATGTGCCAAATACTATTGTCACACACATAAAAAAGCAACTTATAAAATATAAAGCACTGCATGCTGAAAGTGTTGAAAACATTTAAAGATGGATCCTCGTGTCAAGCACGAGGATGACGAGAAGATTAAAATTTTTATAACCCTATCTCTCTCATCGCCGCTTTTTGTAAAAAAGCTGAACGGCTCAAATGCAACGGTTCAATATAGCTATCGATTTTTTTGACCAAATTTTCAGGCATCGAGATATTGATCCGTAAACTTTTTTCATTAGTGTGTGGCTCAGGTATACTATCCCCTTGAGCAAGAGAGACTTCGACAAAAGCCGAAAAAGCACTTTGAGCTGACTCAATCGCTTCAATCGCACTCTCTCCATCTCCCATTACCCCCTTGAAATCTTTATAATAGGCAAACCACCCATCACCATCCTCAGGACTCACTTTTTTGATAACAATCTCATAATCAAGATTCATATAATAGTCTAAATTTTTCATTTGGATTCTCCCAATATTTCTAATACGTGTTTGATATAAATCGCTTTTATAGGCTTATTGTACGGGATGACAATACTCGCCGTATTCTCTTTACGAAAAACAAAATGACTGCCACCACTATTGTGACATACATATCCAGCATCTTCTAAAACTTTCCGAATCTCCTCAAATGGAACATTCTTGGGATTGTTTTTCATCGCTTGAATCAATTTGTCTTTTTTGCTCATCCCAGCCTCTCTATACACAATCTTACACAACTAAATATTAAATAGGAATTAGAAATATTTGATAATTAGTATAGTGATTTTAAATAGGACATTAGAATATATGACATATTGCAAAGTTAGAGGGTATTAATTAAAAGATAGATTCCCCCAAAGGGGAATAACGAGAAGAGGAGATCTTAGTCTCCGAAAACCATTTTTTGGTCTTTGTAGATACCGGTACCGACTGGGATCGTACGACCGATGATGACGTTCTCTTTAAGATCGGTCAAGTCATCGATTTTCGCAGAAACTGCCGCTTCGGTCAAGACTTTTGTGGTGTCTTGGAACGATGCAGCTGAGATGATCGAGTCAGCACTTACCGCAGCACGGGTGATACCGACAAGGTACGGTTCAGCGATCGCAGGCTCTCCGCCGAGACGAAGAATTTTTTCGTTCTCGATTTTAAACTGTGCTTTAGAAACAACATCACCCTCAATGAACTTAGTGTCCCCAGAGCGAAGGATTTTGATCTGACGCAACATCTGGGTAAAGATTACCTCGATGTGTTTGTCGGCGATGTTAACCCCTTGACGACGGTAAACTTGTTGTACTTCACTGACAAGGTAGTTATACAATGCTTTAACACCCAAGATTCTCAAAATCTCGTGTGAACTAATAACACCGTCAGTCAAACGCTCACCGGCGTGAACGAATTCACCCGGATGAACCATTGCGACAAGGTTTTTATCGACGAAATACTCTTTAACCATTCCGTTATCACTCGTGATTAAGATACGTTCTTTACCACGAAGCGGTTTACCGAAGCTGACAACCCCGTCAAGTTCTGCGATAAGAGCGATCTCTTTTGGTTTACGTGCTTCGAAAAGCTCAGAAACCCGTGGAAGACCCCCGGTGATATCGCGTGATTTTTGAAGTGCTTTCGGCGTTCTAGCCAAGATATCGGCTACTTTTACATCGGCACGGTCTTGGGCAAAAATCGCTGTTTTCGGCTCAACCGCATAGCGGATAACGGAACCGTCATGAGCGGCAAGTACGATTGCCGGTTTAAACTCAGGTGCAACGTATTCGTTAATCATCAAACGGGTTTTTCCGGTCAATTCGTCGAATTGCTCTGATGCGGTAATACCTGGAATAATGTCTTCAAACGTAATGACACCGTCCGTTTCAGAGATAATTGGATTCGAATACGGATCCCATTCAGCGATAACTGTTGACTCTTCTTTAACCGGTTTAGCAATCAAAGTATCCGCTTTTACCGCTTCATTATCGTTAACTTCGATAACCGAACCGCGAGCGATATAGTGACGGATCGCTTCACGATCTTCACTGTCGGCGACAACGGCAAAGAGACCTTTCTCTTCGACACTGTACCCTTTCGTAATCTCGTGATGACGCTCAAGGTAATCCCCTTTGAGAAGGTAGTATTTAACAACTCCTTTCTCTTTAGCAAGGATTTTTTGCGTTACCGGTGCACCGTCTTTAACTTGAATTTCAGAGGCGTACGGGATACGATTAGGTACATTCCATCCGTCTTTAATCGTCTCAACGATCGATTCGTTCTCTTTTACAGCACTGCCGTTTTCGTAAGGCAAGAAGAATTTACCTTCGATTTTACCGCTAACCCCTGCGAGTTCGTTCGGTTTTGCTACTTCGTTTTTACGAAGTGTGTAACGTACCGTTTGGCTATCGCCTTTAACGCTTACGATTATTTCGTCATGGATCGTTTGAATTTCAACGGTTCCGTTAAACGGCGCTTTAATTTTCGGTTCAACCAAAAGGATTGCCGCATTACGACGATTTGCAACGATTTGTTTCCCCTCTTTTGAGAGGTACGTTTTCATGTTGTAATAACGGATGAAACCCTCTTTGGTTGCAACGACTTGACGCTCTTCACGTGTACTTGACGCCGTTCCCCCAACGTGGAAGGTACGGAGTGTCAACTGTGTACCCGGTTCACCGATAGACTGAGCCGCGATAATACCGACCGCTTCTCCGCGTTTAACGATTCCACCGCTTCCGAGGTTGAGTCCATAACAAAGAGCACATACACCGCCCTCTGATTTACACGTTGTCGGAGTACGGATTTGAACCGAACGGATACCCGCTTCGATTACTTTAGAGGCTTTGATCTCATCAATCAATGTCCCCTCAGAGTAAAGGATCTCATTGGTAATCGGATCAATCGCATCTTCTGCCAATACACGACCGTAAATACGGTCTTCAAGTGGCTCGATCAATTCATTACCAACAGAGATATCGGTCAATTCGATCCCTTCATGGGTTCCACAATCGTGCTCAACGATTTTCACGTTTTGAGCAACGTCAACGAGTTTACGGGTCAAGTAACCGGCATTCGCTGTTTTAAGTGCAGTATCCGCAAGACCTTTACGAGCACCGTGGGTAGAAATAAAGTACTCAAGGACGTTAAGACCCTCTTTAAAGTTGGAGATAATCGGAGTTTCGATGATCGAACCGTCCGGTTTCGCCATCAAACCACGCATACCGGCAAGCTGACGAATCTGAGCTGCAGATCCACGCGCTCCAGAGTCTGCCATCATAAAGATCGAGTTAAACCCGTCTTTATCATTTTGGATCAACTCCATCATTCCGCCCGCAACCGTATTATTCGTATCGGTCCAAACGTCAATGATTTTGTTATAACGCTCTTGCTCTGTCAAAAGACCCGCTTCAAATTGTTTTTGGATCTCTTTAACACGGTTTTTAGAGGCAACGATCAATCCCGCTTTCATTTCAGGGATAATAATATCGGTGATAGAGATAGAAACACCCGATTTGGTCGCGTATTTGAATCCTAGGTTTTTCAAATCATCCAAGAAACCGGCAGTTACAGCGATTCCTCCGTGTTTATTGACGTAGTCAACAAGGATTGAAATGTTTTTCTTTTTCATCACGACATTCCAAAGCTCCGCAGGTACGAATTCCGGAAGAATATCTTGAAGAATCATACGTCCCGCAGTGGTATGGATCACACGACCTTCAACACGGGTACGTACTTTTGCATGCAAATCAAGAGCATTATGTTCGAGTGCGATCATAATTTCATCAACGTTGCTGAAAAGTTTGTTCGATCCTTTCACATCATTTTTGCCGAGTGTCAAATAATAAAGACCCAAGACCATATCTTGTGAAGGAGTAGCGATCGCTTTACCTGATGCAGGGAGCAAGATGTTCATAGATGAGAGCATCAATACTTTACACTCTGCAATCGCTTCCGCTGAAAGTGGTACGTGAACCGCCATTTGGTCACCGTCGAAGTCCGCGTTGAAGGCGGCACAAACGAGAGGATGCAATTGGATCGCTTTACCGTCGATCAGTTTCGGGTGAAACGCTTGGATTGAGAGTTTGTGCAACGTCGGTGCACGGTTAAGCATAATCGGATAACCCTCAACGATCTCAGCAAGACACTCCCAAACTTCATTGGTTTTCTCTTCGATCATTTTTTTCGCCGCTTTCACGGTGGTCGCATACCCTTTATCTTCGAGTTTTGCGATCAAATGAGGTTTGAAAAGTTCCAATGCCATTTGTTTCGGCAATCCGCACTGATCCATTTGAAGGTTCGGTCCGACAACGATAACAGAACGTCCCGAGAAGTCAACACGTTTACCCAAAAGATTTTGACGGAAACGCCCTTGCTTCCCTTTGATAATCTCAGAGAGTGATTTAAGAGGACGTTTATTAGCCCCTTTAACTGCATTCGCACGACGACCATTATCGAACAACGCATCCACCGCTTCTTGAAGCATACGTTTTTCATTGCGGACAATAATTTCCGGTGCTTCAAGTTCGATAAGACGTTTCAAACGCTGGTTACGGTTGATTACACGGCGATAGAGGTCATTGACATCCGAAACCGCAAATTTTCCGCCGTCCAAACTTACCAACGGGCGAAGTTCAGGAGGGAGAACCGGCAATGCCGTAAGCATCATCCACGCAGGATTGTTACCTGAATTCAAGAAAGATTCGATAACTTTTAAACGTTTAATAATCGTTTTACGTTTTGCTTCCGAGTTGGTTTTGGTTACTTCTTCTTTCAATGAAGAGAAAAGATCCACCAAATCAAGATCATCCAGCAATTCGCGAACCGCTGATCCACCCATTTCGGCAGAAAAACCGCTCTCTCCGTAGCGTTGTACGAGGGTGCGGTATTGCTCTTCGTTCAATACATCGTATTTAAGTACCGCTGAAGTTTGTTCACCGTCATAGTACGCTTCTCCGCCGCTTTTAACGATGTATGCTTCGTAATACAATACGCGCTCAAGATCTTTCATCTTAACACCGAGAAGTGTTCCGATACGGCTTGGAAGTGAACTGACGTACCAGATATGCGCTACCGGAGTTACCAGATCAATGTGTCCCATACGGGTACGGCGAACTTTTGCCGACGTTACTTCAACGCCACATTTTTCACAAATGACACCTTTGTAACGCATTTTTTTGTATTTTCCGCACAAACATTCGTAATCACGTACGGGACCGAAAATTTTGGCACAAAACAATCCGTCACGTTCCGGTTTAAGGGTACGGTAGTTGATAGTTTCAGGTTTTTTAACTTCTCCGTGGCTCCATGAGAGAACTCTCTCAGGAGACGCGAGTCGAAATTGAATTTGTTTAATATCGACTGGGCGATTCTCTTCTGTTACGGCAACCGGTACTAATTTACTCATCGTCATCCACCTCGTCAAAAATCTCAATATCAAGCGCCAATGATTGGAGCTCTTTCGTTAATACGAAAAGAGTTTCAGGGATACCGGATGCCGGTACACTTTCACCTTTCGTAATTGCTTTGTAGGCACGAACACGTCCGTCAACGTCATCCGATTTAATCGTCAACATCTCTTTAAGAACGGCAGAAGCACCATAAGCTTCAAGTGCCCATACTTCCATCTCCCCGAAACGTTGTCCGCCGAAGAGTGCTTTACCACCGACCGGTTGTTGGGTAACGAGAGAGTATGGTCCGGTTGAACGGGCATGCACTTTCTCATCAACCAAGTGATGAAGTTTGAGCATGTACATGTAACCGACATTAACGCGTTCTTTCATTTGATCGCCCGTTTTACCGTCGAACAACACCATTTTTCCATCATCATCGAGTTTCGCCAATGCGAAAAGTTTTGCAAACTCCGCTTCGGTAACCCCTTCAAAAATAGGGGTTGCGAATTTAACCCCTTTTGACCAATCTTGCGCATAGCCAAGTAGAGTTTGATCATCCATCTCACCAAGTACTTTAGCCGCGTTCATAAGACCAGCAACATCGGCGAAAGAGATCATTTTAGCGCGCAAGTCACCGATAAACTCTTTTTGTTTCGCTTCGAAAATATCTTGGATTTGGAACCCAAGCTCTTTTCCGACCATACCGAGGTGCATCTCAAGGATTTGACCGATATTCATACGAGACGGAACCCCCAGCGGATTCAAACAAACGTCTACTGAGCGTCCGTTTGCCATGTACGGCATGTCAACTTGAGGAACGATCGTCGAAACGATACCTTTATTCCCGTGACGTCCCGCCATTTTATCCCCGACTTTGAGTTTACGTTTTGTCGCGATATACACTTTTACGAATTTAACAACACCGTTAGGGAGGATGTCATCTTTTTCCAAGATAGAGAGTTTCTCTTCGTGTTCGTCACGGAATTTTTTCTTCTCTTTTTGGAAATGGTTTTTCGTTTGGTTGTATTTCTCTTGAATATCATCGCTAAATGCTTTAACGACGTTATTCATCGCAAAACGGTTAACCTCTTTAAGATCGTCCGCTTTGACGTTTTCACCCGCTTTGTACTCATTAGCGTTGATACTTACATCACTCAATAACGGGTGTTTTGTGAGCAAGGAAACGATACGGAGCATCTCTTCTTTGTCGATCATCAAAAGACGATCATAGTGTTCGCGCTCTAGCTCATCACGCTCAGCTTTTTCAAGCTCTAACGTACGTGGATCTTTGTCGTACCCTTTTTTCGTGAATACTTTAACGTCAACGACAACCCCTTCCATACTTGGCGTACAGTAAAGTGATTTATTGACAACGTGACCCGCTTTTTCACCGAAAATAGCACGTAACAAACGCTCTTCCGGAGTCGGTTTTACTTCACCTTTCGGAGAAACTTTACCGACGAGGATCATTCCCCCTTGAACATAGGTACCGATTTTTACGATACCGCTCTCATCAAGATGAGAAAGTTCATCATCACGTACATTCGGGATATCACGAGTGATCTCTTCAACGCCGTGTTTGAGTTCGCGCGCTTCCGCCTCTTTTTCGTAGATATGAACCGAGGTAAATGCGTCTTCGCGGATCATACGCTCAGACATAACGATCGCATCCTCGAAGTTGTATCCGTTCCACGGCATAAACGCAACAAGTGCATTGATACCGAGTGCCAACTCACCTTGATCCATGTTCGGACCATC
This sequence comes from Sulfuricurvum sp., assembly GCA_035290165.1. Lineage (GTDB taxonomy): Bacteria > Campylobacterota > Campylobacteria > Campylobacterales > Sulfurimonadaceae > Sulfuricurvum. Next base: position 7,571 of record DATDUY010000339.1, read on the forward strand.
TGCGATGATTTGATCTTTCGTAACCAATTGACCTTGTTTTACGATCGGTTTTTGAAGGAACGTCGTATTTTGGTTGGTACGAAGATTCTTCTGTAAAGGATAATAATCGATAAAGGTTCCGTCTTCATCTTCACCCATCACGTAAATGTGTTTAGAGTCGACTTTCTCAACCACACCGCTACGCTCTGCTTTTACACACTCCCATGAATCGCGGGCAACGAGTTTTTCAACCCCTGTTCCGACCATCGGTGCTTCAGGCCGCAACAACGGCACCGCTTGACGCTGCATGTTCGATCCCATCAACGCGCGGTTCGCGTCGTCATGTTCCAAAAACGGGATCATGGCGGTCGCAACGGAAACCAACTGTTTCGGGGAAACGTCTTTGTAATCGATCTGTTGGGGTTTTATTTTAGGGAAATCATTTTTATAACGGCAGATAATTTCTTTTTCGGTAAAGTAGCCATCTTTATCCAAAGGCGCATTGGCCTGAGCGATATATTTCAACTGATCAACATCGGCGGTCAGGTATTCGATCTTGCGGGTGACGCGACCGTCCTCGACCTTATAATACGGCGTCTCAATGAAACCAAGATCATTG
>DATDUY010000340.1:0-9644 GCA_035290165.1 Sulfuricurvum sp.
AAATTAACACTAATGTAACACTTCTATTTTATAATTAGCCCTTGATCTTCTGATAGGATTAAACCAAAGTGTGCGGAGAGGTAATGTAATGATTGATATAATACCGCTCTTCCCGCTCTTCATCGTCGCCCTTTCGTATGGTGCAACAGCGTGTATGCTCACCTGTATGCCGCTGTTATCGCCGATTCTCTTGGCAAATAGCGCAACACGCCAGCAAAGCCTCCGAGTCTTGATTCCTATCAGCTTGGGACGTATCAGCGGTTATATTTTCCTCTCTCTTATCGCCTACATGGGTGCAACGATGATTAAATCGCTCATCAGCGATACAGCACTAATGGGGTATTTTCTCGGAAGTGTCACCCTGATTCTCGCAGTGCGACTATGGTTTTCATTGAAATCTTCAACCTCTTGCTGTACCTCATCGTCTCAAACACCGCAAGGGAAATTTGCCCTTTTTATCACCGGAGCCCTTCTCTCCATGTCGCTCTGCGCTCCCGTCATCACCATGATGACGCTGAGTGCCGCTTCACATTCGCTTTTATGGGCGATAGCATATGGCTTTACCTTCGGTCTTGGCGCAACACTTTTGTGGTTTCTCTTTTTCTCAGTCGTTCTCACGGCCATACTCAAAGAGAGCCTCATTCACCTCTCCCTCTACCGAAACTTTCTCCAACATACGGCACCGATCCTCCTCGCAGGGGTCGGTATCGCTATTTTTACAGGATGGATACACCTATGATGACAACTGCACGTAAATCGTTTCTCGTTTCACTTACCTTTCACGCTCTCATGGGATCCTTGGCATTTTTTCTCCTTACCCAAATGCATACCCCGCCGCCCAAGGTTAAAATCCCCCTTCAGCCTATGATGCTGGTCTCTCTGTCCCACTCCAAGCCTACCCCTAAACAACCGCAAAGCTCCAAACCGATACCGGCAGTTACCGCTCAGCAACCCATCGCAAAACAAGTCACCCCGCAACCTATTCCTCCCGCCAAAAGTATCCCTCAGAGTGTTCAAACACTATCCTCCCCCGTAGCGACACCAACTCCGGCAGTCCAACACGCAATTCAAAATATTCCAACACCCGCTACTGTGCCGTCTAAACCAAAAATAGATTTAGCCGCTGAAAAAAGATTATTCTTTACCTCGTTGCGCAGCACTATCCAGAACCATTTACGCTACCCAAGCGCAGCTCGACGCAGAGGTATGGAGGGGGAAGTCGATGTCCGATTCACACTGGCAAACGATGGATCGATCAACACTGTTTCAATTCAGAGGGGTGAAGCTATTTTCCATAATTCGGTAAAAACTGCCGTCTCCTCTGCTTCGGGTATCGATATCCCGAAAAACCTCGCAGACTCTTTGCCGATGGAGATTGAACTGACATTGGAATTTAAACTAAACAGCTAAAAAATTAGCACGCCTTACCCCACATAGAAGTCGTCTTCACCACATGAACATCATGAAAACCGGAATAAGAATCCTAATTAATACTATTAACATTTCATTCTTGCTTTATTGATTTTATTGCTATAAGATATGCTTATCATAATAAAAAGGGTAAAAGAAATGAAAAGAATTATTTTGGTGTTTTTACTATTCATAGGTGCTTTGGTTGCTGCACCGCTTAATACGAGCGGAAAAGCCTCTGACATAACAGTAAAAATACAATCTGACAAAGATTTAAGTGTAGGGGAAAACAATTTTACGATTACCCTGACCAAAGAGGGTAAACCGCTTACCCCGAAATCGGTAGAGATCAAAGCATTTATGGCTGAAATGCCGGGAATGCCGGAGATGAGTGATAAAATGAATTTAAAAGGGAAGAGCGGTATTTATAAAGGTTCTCTCAACTTTTCCATGAGTGGCACATGGCAAGTTTCTGTAACCATAGTAGATACGGATGGCAAACGAAAACGATACAAAACTTCAGTCAATTTATAGCCATGAATAAGGCTATCTTGGCGCTTTTTTGTGCAGGACTATTAAATGCTCAAACGTTTGATGCGTTCATAGCCGATGTTCTCGTGCAGAATCCTGAGATCAAGGCACTTGAGGCTGAAGTAAAAGCGGCTCAAGAGGATGCAAAGATCGCGGGTAAACTGGACAACCCTCAACTCGATGTACAAGTAACCAACATAGACTTTACCAATCCTACCAGACGAAATATCGAACCCATGCAGCAGGTAATGATTGGCATATCACAAAACATCCCCCTTACGGCAAAACTAAGTGTAAAAAAAGAGGCAAAAGAATTAGTTGCCAAATCTTTAGAACACACGGTATCACAAAAAAAGCTAAATCTTGAGTTTGCCCTTAAACAAAGCGGTTATGATCTAGCAAAAGCAAAAGAAACCAAAAAAACATACGATAAATATTTGCAAACACTTACGTTTGCATTGGATCTTTTGAGAGCTTCCAATACCGTTGGAAATACAGCTCATAACGAACTTATTCGAGGTGATATGGAGATCGCCTTTTTTATGCGCAAAATGATTGATTTGGAAAGTGAAGAGAGGACTCAATTTAGAAAGCTTCAAAGTTTTGGGGTAAAAGTGGAAAAAGAGATTCAGATACCGTTTTCAGTACCGAATACTGACGTTAAATCCATAGTCATAGAAGATTCAAAAGAGTACGCCTCTCTCAATACGACGGTTGATTCATTAGGAAAAGAGTTACAAAGCGAGAAACTCTCGCAAACACCGGACATAGGGCTAAGCCTAGGGTATGCCAGCGCTGATTCTGAATTTCGTAATTATTGGTTTTTTGGAGTAAACATCCCACTGCAAATATACGGCAGAGAAGATGCCCTAATCAAAAAAACGCAATACGAACTAAGCGCCAAAATAGAAGAAAGTGAAAATCTTAAAAATACCCTTTCGTATGAGCTTGACAGCTCCAAAATAAAGTTAGAAAGTGCGCAAAAAAACTACGCATTAACCGATAAAATTCTAAAAACGCAACTCTCACACTTACTCCAATCAGCCCTTGCATCACTCAAAACAACCGATTCGTCGAAAGCGTATGTCATAAGTGCCATAAAAGATGCCCTTAGCCTTGAATTAGAGCTGATAAACTACACCTATGACGCCAATATTGCTCTCGCACAAATCAAAAAACTTAGCGGAGAAGAACTATGAAAAAAGCCCTTTTGCTTACGATCCTCATCGTTACCGCATATGCACAAAACTACAAAATATCGACCGTTAAAGTCCAAGAAACACACAACATACCCCAAAAAGAATTTTTTGCAAAAACCTCTTTTAAAGAAGCATCTACAAAAGAAATCACCCTAAAGTTTTCAGGTTTTGTCGAAAAGATATCGGTAGATGAAAAGTATACAAAGGTCTCAAAGGGTTCTTTGCTTTTTACTGTGTACAGTCCTGAAATTTTAGCGCTAAAAGAGGAACTCATAAAAACAGCAGAGTATGCCGAAAAATCAAAAGCGTTTGAGGATGAGACTTTTTCAAAAACGGCACTATCGTTACTTGAATCAACCAAACAACGACTGGAACTACTGGGTGTTTCAAACGCAGACATCGCAAAAACTCTCTCCTCCAAAACCGCGTCCAAAACAGTTGCCGTATACTCCCCCTACAACGGTACAGTAGTGGAAAAATCTCTATTTGCCGGCTCGTTCGCAGAAGCAGGCAAACCGCTCATGAGACTCGCCGATACCTCAACGCTTTGGGTAGATATCAAAATATACGAACGTGATATTCCTACTCTGCAAAAAGGCTCTACCGTACTTCTGAGCTTTAGCGGGGCATCTAAAATATACAAGGCAAAGATCACCCAAATTCTTCCCGAAATCAATGAAAACGACAGGAGCCTAACCGCTCGGGCAACCCTGCAAAACGATGGACACTTGGTCGCCAATATGTTTGCCAAAGCCCGTATTGAATCCATGGGGGGGAGAATTTTGGCGCTCCCGAAAACTGCCGTACTTGAGCGGGGCAAAAAGCAGTTTGTTTTTGTCAAAGTCGATAATAAATTTGAACCGCTGGAAATAACGGCTAAAAAAATAGATGCTTATACGTATCAAATAGTAGACGGTATCACACAAGGTGAAGAGGTGGCTAACAATGCGTTGTTCATGCTTGATGCTGACGCTAAAATAAACGGGTTATACTGAGATGATAGAAAAAATTATTGAGTTTTCACTCAAAAACCGAATTTTTATCTTTTTACTTTTTACCCTTTTATCTCTAGCCTCCTTTTGGGGGGTAAAAAATGCCTCTTTCGATGCTTTACCTGATCTCACTCCGCCACAGGTTGTTATCGAGGTTAAATGGGAAGGACAAAGCCCTCAAATTATAGAAAAGCAGGTTACCTACCCGTTAACAACCTCATTTTTATCTTTGGCCAATGTCGAAACGGTCAGAGGATTTAGCGGATTTTCAACGGCACTGATCTATGTTGTCTTCAAAGACAAAACAGACTTGTATTTCGCTCGAACAAGGGTGCTCGAAAAGCTCAGCCAAAGCATAAAATCGTTTCCGAAAGACGCCTCAGTAACGCTGGGGCCGGATGCCACGGGTGTTGGCTGGGTATACCAATACGCCCTTACCTCCACGACATTAAATCTAGCCGATATGCGAAGTTATCAAGACTATTTTCTCCGTTTCGGACTGCTTTCAGTGCCGGGAGTGAGTGAAGTAGGAAGTATCGGGGGTTTCGTCAAAAATTATGAAATCACCGCAGATCAAAATGCGCTGGTTAACTACAATCTCTCCATCTTGGATATCTCAAATGCCATAGAAAAAACGAACGTCTCCGATGGTGCGCGGGTTGTACTGCGAAATGGCTTTGAAAATATGGTGCAAACCAGCGGATACTATGCAAGTGAAGAGGAGATACTCAATACGCCGCTCCTTGCCAACAATGGTCTCTCCTTGAGTATACGCGATGTTGCAAGCGTAAATCTTACCCCTTCGGAGCGAAGAGGAGTCGCGGATCTAAACGGAGAGGGTGAGACGGTAGGGGGTATCGTTATCGCCAGAATAGGAGAAAATGCCTATAAAGTCATAGCAGATGTCAAAGAAAAGCTAAAAACACTTACCGGCCCGGATGTAACGATCATACCCGTCTACGACCGAAGTGAATTAATTGAAAAAGCGGTTGATACCCTCAAAAGAGCCCTTATCGAAGAAGCGATCGCTGTCGCCATCATCGTTGCAATTTTTCTCGGACACACAGGAAGTATTGCCGTTATCGTCCTCACCCTTCCGCTTACTATCGGGCTTACTTTTTTAGCGATGACATCGTTTGGAATGAGTTCCAACATTATGAGTCTCGGAGGAATAGCCATTGCGATAGGTGCCATGGTAGATGCGTCCATCGTCCTCGTTGAAAATGCCCATAAGCATATCATTGAAAAAAGGAAACAGGGGCTAGCGCTCACCTATGCCATCAAACTTGACGCGATATTAGAAAGCTCAAAGCAAGTAGGACGTCCGATCTTCTTTGCATTAATGCTCGTTATCGTAAGCTTCATGCCGATCTTTGCACTGACGGGTCAGGAGGGAGCGCTCTTTTCGCCAATGGCATTTACCAAAAGTTTTGCTATGCTTTTTGGTGCCATTATCGCCATTACCCTCACTCCGGCACTAATGAGTATATTTTTAAATGATAAGATTAAAGCAGAAGAAGATTCACGGATAAACAGCTTTTTTATAAAGCACTACGAGACTTTACTGCGTAAAATTATGGGCTACAAAAAGACGGCTTTAATACTATTTATCGGCACTATGGTGCTCTCCTACCCGTTATACAACACTCTTAAATGGGAGTTTATGCCTAAACTTTCCGAAGAAGTTTTCATGTATATGCCTGTTGCACCTATGGGTATTAGCGTCGATTTGGCATCAAGTATTACCCAGAAAACAGACCAAATTATCAAAAAATTCCCAGAAGTCCAAACCGTATTCGGTAAAGCCGGACGAGCGGATACGGCGACCGACTCCGCTCCCCTCGCGATGATAGAAACCATTATCACGCTAAAGCCGAAAGATCAGTGGAGAGCCGGAATGAGCGAAGAGAAGCTGATGGAGGAGATGGACAAAGCTCTTCAAATCGAAGGGCTGTCAAACTCATGGACCTATCCCATCCGAGGGCGCATTGATATGCTCATTACGGGTATTAGGACACCGCTTGGTATAAAAGTTTACGGTCAAAATTTTGAGGATATTGAAAAATACTCGAACGAAATCAGTAAAGCGCTCAACAAACTGGAAGGAAGTTCGGCAGTATTTGCCGAAAAGGCGGCTACGGGATATTATCTCGATATTAAACCCAAGGACGATATGATAGCCCAATACGGGCTGAACAGAGACGAAATATTCAAGACTATAGCACTAAGCGTAGGTGGATCAAGTGTTTCCACGATGATCCAAGGAACACACAGATACCCTATATCTGTAAGGCTGGATGCCTCAGCAAGGGGTGACATAGAAGCGATCAAAAATATCCTCATCAAAACCGAATTAGGACAACATGTTCTCTCGGATTTCGCCGACATCAGCTACATAGAAGCACCGGGGGAGATAAAAACCGAAAAAGCGCTGCCGGTCGGCTACATCTATATCATGCCAAAAGAGACGATAACCCCCTCTGAGTATAAGCAAGTAGCACAAAAAGTGATCGAAACAATCAACGTACCGCAAGGTATCCGGTATGAGTGGACAGGACAGAGCGAATATCTCGAAAGCGCCAAAAAAACGCTGATTCTTATTGCTCCGATCAGTCTGCTTCTTACCTTTATGCTGATTTTCGCCTCGATTAGGGATATACGTCTTACGGCGCTCGTCTTTTTTACCCTTCCGTTTAGTTTCGTAGGCGGTCTGCTTGCTGTAAAGCTACTGGGATTTTCTATGAGTATCGCCGTAATAGTCGGATTTTTAGCCCTTCTTGGAGTTGCGGCAGAAACTGCCATCGTGATGCTTATATACCTCAAAGAAGCCGTTGATGAAAAAAGAGTGGAAGGCAAAAGAGAATACGTTTCATTGCTGAATGCGTGCATAGACGGTGCGGCCAAGAGAATACGCCCTAAGCTGATGACAGTTTTTAGTCTTATGGCAGGACTTATGCCATTGCTCTACATCAAAGGGGTAGGAAGCGAAATAATGGGACGAATAGCGGCTCCAATGCTTGGCGGATTGATCACATCGACACTATTGACCTTAATTCTAATTCCGATTTTTTATCTTTGGATTGTCAAGAAAGAGTTTCTAAAGGATGAGAAACCAAAACCATAAAAGCTCAATCCCTGAGATCGAACTGTCCTTAGAATTTAAGCTAAACAGTTAACAGATAAGCTCTGTTTAGCCCTGTTTATGATAGGATAAAATATATTTTATCCATCACTAAACTAAGGATTATTTGTGCTTTTAAAGCTACTCTTTTACTCTTTTATTTTCTCTTTTATCTATATGCATGCAAATGAGTACGAGCTGGGTCACGGCGTCCAAATCAACGACACTGTCAATATCGGTGGTTATTTTTCAACTGAATTTGAAGCTAGCACAAACGATGAGACCTTTACCCTTGATGACGTAGCGGTAATGGCCTATGGGGATATTAACCCTATGATTTCGTATTTGGCAGAGTTTGAAGCGGTCGGGTTTTACCATAAGAACCTCAGCAACGGAAGCGATGGGGGAAGCCAAAAATTTCATGCCGAACGGCTTTACGGCGATCTATGGATGTCGGATGATTTTAATATCCGTTTCGGAAAGCAAATCACCCCCATCGGATATTGGAATATGGAACCGATTAACGTTTTACGCGATACGACTTCCAATCCCCTCTACAGTAAACTCCTCTTCCCAAAATTTTTGACCGGTATCGATATCAACGGATACGTACCACAGACAGAAGGGTTACGCTATCACCTTTTCGCCCAAAAAAATCATGATTTGGATGAGGAATACATCAATATCCCTAATACCCATTTTTACGGTTTTGCCGCTGAAAAAGAGTTTTCCATGGAATGGAGTGCAGGGGGGAGCTTAGGGGAGTATATTACCAAAACCAACCAACGGACGCGATTTCTCCAAACTAATCTCAAATATGATGATACACAATGGCAATTCATGGCAGAGGCTCTGATTGCCAACAATGAGTACAATGACAGAGAAGATAAAACGGCGCTCTCAGGCTATGCACAAGCGATGTATCACTACTCCCCTGAACACGCTATTGTAGGAAGAATTGAACATTATAACGACCATTACAGTGAGTACAAAGATACCATCTTCACGTTGGGCTACAGCTATCGTCCCCTTTACCCTGTCTCTTTGAAAGGGGAATACCAGTGGCATTCTCAAAACGATGAGAATCGTGCCCTCTTCTCTTTTTCGGTGCTCTTCTAATGAAACCGATTGCTCTACTACTTATTTTCGTTTCAACTATTTTCGCAACGCAATACAGTGTCATTATCTCAAAAAAAACCGATATAGATTCATTAACTGCTCAACAAATTCGGGATATTTTTTTACAGAAACGGCACTCTTTAGGAAACCAAAAAATCATTCCTCTCAATTTAGTCGGACAGGAACCTTCTCGAATCGCTTTTGAGAGTGACGTTTTAGGGATGGGGAGAGACCGTTTAAATACCTACTGGGTCAAACAGCACTTCCAAGGGATCACCCCTCCGATAACCCAGCCTTCCCATGAGTCCATCAAAGCATTCGTCCAAAATGTCGAAGGTTCTATCGGATACATCCCCTCGTCGATGGTCGATACAAGCGTAAAGGTGATCTATGAGTTTTAAACTCAAAACTATTCTCCTCTTTTTAGCCGTCAGCCTTATCCCTTATGCATTGACGATGTTTTTAGTCGGAAATTCTTTCCGCCAAGAGCTCTCCGATTCTGCCAAACAAGAAATGAATACGCAGCTTGCAATGAGTGTGGAGCGGATTGATCAGCATCTTCAAACCCTCCGAAATGATATGGCGTTCCTTGCAAAATCAGACATTATGAACGATGTCTATACCCAAGATTTAGATCGACGTATCAGCAACGCCCTTTTGTCGAAAAAAACCGATTTAAAACTCGACGGTGACTTTTATCTCCTTGCCCCTAATCATTTAGTTATTGCCTCAAGCGATTTTAACGCTATCGGAAAAACAATCACATCTGAACCTTTTTTTAGTGTACCCGTTTTTTCAACTTTCTCCGCTCAACCGATCGGAAGCTTGATGGTTCTCTATCGAATAGAAAATTTAGCCCATTTTTTTTCTAATACCCCCCAAAGGCATTATTATATCCTCCATGCAAACGGAAAAATATCACTCCGTCCGAGTATTTTTGACACCTCTCTCCAAGTGAGTAAAACTCTTAAAAATGCCCCTGACCTTACCATCGTCCTTGAAGAGGAAAAAGAGTTTGCCTATCGACTCCTTTATAAATATGAGCTCTGGTTTATCCTGTTTTTGTTGGGAGGGGCACTCTTTATCGCCCTTGCCGCCTATTACATTGCTACCTATCTCATCCGTCCGATCATTACCCTCTCTAATACCGCTAAAAAAATCACCCTCACCCAAGATTATACAGAGCAAGTTGCTCTGAACCGCGATGATGAGATTGGGCAGCTTTCCGATGCGTTCAATACGATGATCGGCGGAATGGATAAAGCGTTGGGA
>DATDUY010000341.1:0-5849 GCA_035290165.1 Sulfuricurvum sp.
AATCGTGTTTGAGAGCAAGTTTAACCCATTCTCCTAACTCATCGAGAGAGAGTACCGATGCCGTCGGATTGTTCGGGAAGTTCAGAATGACCAAATCACATTCGGAGAGTTCCGCTTCGTTGATGATCGGTTTGAAACCGTTTTGCTCGGTCAGATTCAGATGGATCACTTTCGATCGAGAAGCAATCGCCGCACCCTCGTAAATCTGATAAAACGGGTTGGTGTACGCCATCACAGGAGAGGGTTTATCGAACAGATAATATTGAGGAAAATTAAAGAGCACTTCCCGCGTCCCGAACGAACTCACCAATTCATCAGCTTTCAGCTTCACCCCGAAACGACGCTCCACAAAACTGCGCATCGATTCGTTCAAATACGCTTCCCCCGCTGTTTTCGGATAATAACGCAACTCTTCGGAGTGCTTACAAATCGATTTTTGGATAAAAGCAGGAGTCTCGAACTGCGGCTCGCCGATGGTCAGTGCGATCGGTGAATAGGCAGAATTGGGGGTGATCTCCTCTAACAAAGCGGTGAGTTTTTCAAATGGGTACGGTTCAAAATGCAAAGGACGGTCTTTGTGATGGAATTTAATAGTTATATTATAGCGTTAGACGGCTGTAAATTAATTATGGTCTATGGCAACCGATACTTAAAAATTTTCAAAATGATGATCGTATCTCCGGCACTATCCACGTAATAGGGAATCGTGTACCCCTTAAAAATCAAATCCCGCGCATTTTCATCGTCATAATATTCGGACTCTCTGAATTTAAAAGGGAAATTGGGTAAATCGGTGATTTTTGCATCCAGTTCTTTTTTGAATGCTTTTGCGTTTAGAGGATTGTTTTGCGCGATAAATTGAAGAGCTGTTACTAGCTGAGTATTAAACGTTTTGGATTTAATGATTCGCAACGTCTAAACCGTCCAGCCAGTTATCGATTGCTTCCATCCCCTCTTCATACGGGACGAAATTTTTATCCCCGTTTGTTTTATAATCATCGATAAGATTTTTTATCTCTTCACGATGTTGTTGAAATTCGGGATCGTTGGCACTTCTCTCTTTTTTAAGAAGAATAACTTTAAGCGATTCATTGTCCGCAAACCCGTACTCTTCGGGAATGGTGATCGTTCCGTTATGGTTGATGGTTTCAAATTCGACTGCATACATAGCAACAACCTTTTTTATCCATTTTTTCAATTATAGCAAGAGTTTTTCTTTTTAGGGAAAACTCTACCATTTTTAATACTTCACAACCTATGTTTTGTAGGCGGTTAAAGGTTCCGGTTTTCCGAAAAAATATCCTTGTGAATAATCGATACCCAGTTCTTTAACTTTATCAGCTATGGGTTCAGAAGAAACAAATTCAGCAATTGTTTTGGCACCGATTTTCTGGGAAAAATCAATAATGGTTTGAACCACTATGGCATGACGCTGATTGTGATCTATGTTCCGGATTAAGGAGCCGTCAATTTTGATGTAATCTACATTGAGCATCAAAATATTTTCGAAACTGGAATATCCTGATCCGAAATCGTCAATTGCAATTTTTGCCCCTTCATTTTGCATCTTTTGAATAAACAAAGAGACTTCGTTGTAGTTTTCTATCCCCTCTGATTCCAAAATTTCAAATACGATCCGATTTGCAGTATTAGTTCTTCTGATAGTATCCAAAATAAAATCTACCGTATCCGACGATAAAATATCGCGAGCAGATAAATTGACTGAAAATCCTTCAGATCGCAGACTAAAGGTTTCACATGCCTGTCGGATAACTTCTTTTGTGATTTCAGCATAAAGTTTTCTCTTTTGAGCAACCATCAAAAAATCACCGGGAAGGAGTATCGTTCCATCTTCCATCACCATGCGTACTAACGTTTCGTATTTTTTTATTTCTCCCGAGGCTGCTTCGACAATTGGCTGGTAATAACATATGATTCGTGAAGAAATTAAAGCTTGGCGTATTGCTTGAGAAAGAGAGAGATAGTGTTTCGCTTTTTGTTCGGTAGAGTATTCTTTTTTGTAAACAACAATGGATTGTTCTGTTTGTTTAGCGAGATGCAACGCAATGTCTGCTTGCCCAAGAAGATCTTTTTGTCCGATCGCAATACCCACGGTAACGTTTAGATTTAGAGTCTCTCCATCAATGTTATACACTTTCTCATGAAGTGCTTGAATCATTAAACGAAAATCTGCTTCCATCGGGTCGCCTTCATCCGTAATTACTTTAAATATGACAAATTCATCACCGTTAAGGCGGTAGACTTTTAACCTAAAACTTTGAAGTTCTATCGCAAATTGTCGAAGAATCTTGTCGCCGACCGTAATACCGAAAAAATCATTTACCTCTTTGAAATTATCTATATTGATAATAGCAATTCCTTTAAACCCTTCAATCATAAGGTCTTGCTGTAATTGAATTCGGTTCGGTAATTTTGTTAGAGGATCAATGAGCGCTTGAGTGAGTATTTGAGCACTTTTTTGATCCACAAGTCTTTCGAGATTTTTATTCATATAACGAAGCTGGTGTGTTGCCTTATCGACTAATAGGCGGAGCCTTCGATTGGTTTTATAAAAATGTGCCCGATACACAAGCAAGAGCGGCAATAAAGCAAAAAACAGAACTATACTTTTAATCGCTTCACTAATGATCGTCTCTCTAGCTCTAACCTCCATTGCCTTATTGTCTATATCGACACCCATCAGATATCGCATTCCTGATTTTGTGGTGTAGGGGACAAAAATACTTCGAAAACTCCCCCATTCATCCGTATCATTATCAAGGTCATAGACAATATTTCCACTTTCCAATGCTGTGATCATTTTTGGATAGTATTCATACGAATCAAAATAACGGGTGAGCTTCTCACCGGTAAGCAGTTCATTTTCCAAGGCACTGCTGGAAGTAAATCGGAGAGTATCGTTCGCATCTAAAATAATGGTGTAGATATATTTAACATGAGCCTCTTGGGCAAAATTTGAAAGGGCAAGGATATTTTTCATATCTTCCCTTTCGGAAACAACTTTTCCGGATTTGATTTGATTGTGAAAATCATCTCCTACAATATGACGTGCAAGTTGTGCTGCAGTTAAAAGCTTTTCATTACAATCTTTGTCAATTTTTTCAATTTCAATATAATATTGAGCAAAACCTATAATGACAACCCACACTAAAAAAAAAGAAATCGCCAATGTGATTTTGATCTTTAATTTTGTAGCGTATTTCATCAATTATTCTTTATCCTAATAAATCAATAACATTTTCTTGCTTTCATTCAAACGCATAGTATCATAACTTTTTATAAGATATATTTGTAAAATAGTTAAGAGGTCATTCCTTCTACCTAAAGTGGCAAGTTTTTCAAATTAATACTTTACAACCTCTTTTTTATCTTTTGGCATCCGATCTTCCCTACCGTTTACCATCCCCTCGAATGCTTTGATATCGTGTTTACTAACAACCATATAACGCCCCAACGCCATCACATTATCCCCCGATGAGGCGTGTTGTCGATCGATTGTAAACGCCGCCGCATATCCCGATTTTTTCGCATCGACGAGAAGAGCATCATCATAAATACCGAACACCCATGCGAGGTATTTGATCTCATGTCCCATACGCTCTTCGAGCTTTTTCTTTGCCCCGCCGAGTTGTTTCTCGACAAACTTGGCATACTCTTCAGGTGAGAGTTTTTTCTTCTCTTTTTTGAAATTCGGATGCCAATAGGTGTGAGATTCGACACGGAAGAGCTTTGTAGCCTCAAGCTCTCGCAATTGATCCCAGTTCATCGCATACTTGGCGTTCGAAATTGCACTCGGATAGACAAACAGCGTTACGGGTATTTTATATTTTTTGACGATAGGAGCCATATCGCTGTAGACACTTTTGTGTCCGTCATCGACGGTGATAACCACCGATTTGGCAGGGATCGATTTGATTTTTCCCTGCATATACTGCGCCGCCGTATCGAGAGGTATAACCGTGTAACCGTTTGTTTTAAGCCATACGAGCTGTTCTTCAAACGCAGAGGTTTTTAGCGTCATCGAATCGGCGACTTCGACACCGAAACGGTGGTAACACAATACGGGGACTTTTTTTTCTGCAACTGCACCCCACAACGAACCCATCAAAACCATAACCAGCAAAAACAATCGAAACATATTTTAAAACCCTCTGAAATAAAAATCGGCGGATTATAGCGCATATAATCTCCTTAACTATTAACATTATTAACAAATTTCCCTTGACATTGCAGTGCATTTAAAATAGAATTCGTTTAATTAGTTGCATAGTCAACTATTTAGGAGTTTTTATGAATCGATGCGAATGTCCCACAATAGAATCGTTAGGGTGTCTTACCAACCTCTCAGCGATGGCGGCACGGAACTTTCTCACTCGTCAACTCGCTCTAAACGGAATCGATATGACGATTGAGCAGTTCAAAGTGATGGTCGTTTTGTGGAAAGAGGGAATCTCTACCCAACAAAATATCGCCGACTTTGTCGGTAAAGATAAAACATCCATAACCCGTCTCATCGCAGGTTTGGAAAAACGCTCCCTCATTCAAAGAGCGACAGCGTGTCAGGATAAACGATGTAATCATGTCACCCTAACCCCTCAGGGAATCGCACTGGAGAAACCGACAATGGAAGTTTTAAGCAAAGCAAACCAATATCTCCACCGCGATATCAATCCCCAAGAGCTCGCCATAACACTTCGTGTCTTAAAACAGATGTGCCTCACGCTCAACTACACCTCAAAGGAATCCGAATGAACCGCCTAACCACTATTGCCCTCTCAAGTGCCTTGATCCTCGCTATCAGCGGGTGTGAACGCCCAAAAGCAAAAGGGATGGAAAAACCGCCCGAAGGTCCCGTTCCCGTAACGACAACCCAACCGAAAATCGGCAACTTTCCGGCTGTGTTAGAAGCAACCGGACAGACACAAGCCTATAATACCGTTCAAATCTTCGCACGGGTAAGCGGATATCTCCAAAAACGTGTCTATACTGAGGGCTCAGCGGTACGTAAAGGGGATACCTTATTCGTCATTGATCCGAGTGATTTGAAAAATTCTCTCGCCAGTGCCCAAGCCGCATATGATTTGGCAGTAGCAACCCATACTAATGCCAAAGCATCCCTCAACCGTATTAAACCCCTCGCTTCCGCCAATGCTGCAAGCGCCCAAGACCTCGACACCGCAACGGCAAACGAACGCAATAGTGCAGCAGCGGTAGCAGGAGCTAAAGCAGCACTAGAGCAAGCCAAACTCAACCTCAGCTACACTACGATCAAAGCCCCCCTCAACGGGTTTGTCGATCGCTCAAAAGTAGATGTCGGTACTTATGTTGTTGCAGGAGCTTCCGGATTGCTCACGACGATGTTTCAAAGCGATCCGATTTATGTCAATTTTACCTTCAGTGAGAATCAAAAACTTGCTACTCAAAACGCGATAGCATCCGGAAAACTCATTGCGCCGAAAGAGGGGAAATATACGATTGAGCTTATCCTCAGCGACGGTTCAACGTTAGAGCGCAAAGGCTCCATTGACTTCATTGCACCGTTTATCGACTCAACCACCGGAAATATTACCTATCGGGCTCTGTTGGATAACAGCGACCATAAACTTCTACCGGGGCAGTTTGTACGGGTAAAAGTAAAAGGGATGGAGTGGAATAATGCCCTCTATGTCCCTCAAAAAACAGTGATGACGGGAGATAAAGGGAAATTTGTTTACGTTGTCGAGGCGAACAATACCGTCTCTCCACGCCCTGTTACTACGGGTGAATGGGTCGATGGAAACATACTCATCGAAAACGGTATTACGACAGAGGATAAAATCGCCGCTGAC
>DATDUY010000342.1:0-9875 GCA_035290165.1 Sulfuricurvum sp.
ACACGATTGTAAATTGCTTCGATACACCAGAAACATCCGCCGCCCAGTAAAGCTTTTTCCATAGTTCTCACACTTTCTCTTTTTGGAGTCATTATCTACCGCTTCAACTGTAGAGGCGTTGAAAGATACGCATTGCATTCTCTGTTTAAGTTACCCTCCTGTAACGATTCACCGATAAACTGACGTTTATAAAATCTAAATAAGGAGAACCCAATGGAAAAAATGACACCGTTAGAAAAAACACTTGTCAAAAAATTACGCCGATCCAAACGCGCCAGCTGGATGGTTGACTAAAACTCTTTTTTGCTCACAGTGAGCAATAAGCTCTCCCTTATTCCCACTTTTTCCCTTTCGTTAACATTCCTTACGTCATACTTTCAGCAGAAAACAGAATGAGGACAACGTATGCTTCAAGCCCTGATGGTCGAAGATGACCCCGATATCACAACCCTGCTGGTCAACTATCTCAAAAACTATGGCATAGCCCTTAATGCCGTTTCCACTCCATCCGCCGGATTAAATCTGCTTGATACCGATCATTTCGATCTTATCATTTTAGATTTGACCCTGCCGCAGATGGACGGATTGGAACTGTGCAAAATGATCCGTCAAAAAACCGATATCCCTATTCTCATTTCAAGTGCACGAAGCGATATAAATGACAAAGTGATCGGTCTCGAATACGGAGCGGATGACTATCTCCCAAAACCCTACGAGCCGCGAGAACTGATCGCACGGATCAAAAGTGTACTACGCCGCTATCGCCCCACAATGGAGAAAAAAAATACGCTATTTATCCTCAATGAAAATGAGCAGAGTATCCTCTATAGCGGCTTACCTCTTTCTCTCACGCGGGCTGAATACGAACTGTTGTCTCTCTTTATCCTCCGCCCCAATCAGACCCTCAGCCGTGACTTTCTCTCCAACAACTCCGAAGCGATCTCATGGGAGAGTTCAGCACGAACCATCGATGTGATTATCAGCCGTTTACGTCAAAAAATCGAAAAAGACCCTAAAAATCCACGCTTTATTCACTCCATACGGGGAAGCGGATATCGGTTTTCAGGATAACCGATGGCGCATAGTATTTTTCTCCGCATTACCCTCTTTTTTTTAGTCACCTTTATCGCTATGGGGATAGGTTTTTTTGCCATGCATCAAAAGCTCACCCAAGAGTATACGCATAGAGTTGAAAGTGAAGCCGGAAATATCCTTATGGTCTTACGCAAAAGTGTCCCTCTTGCGCCGCCACTGCGGAGATCATATTTGCAAGAGCATGGGTACAGTGTTGCCGAACCTCATCCTGACTTAATAAAAACACTCCAAAATGCTCTGAGTATTATCCCTAAAAATTATCCGCAAGAGATACAGGAGTCCATCAAAGAGGGGCGAATACGGATTCTAAAAGATGATAACCACCTCTACATCTATCTCACCAAAGCAACTCCGCCGATTCTGGTGATCAAAGCCGATGCAGCTAAAGAATCTTACCGAAGCGAGGCTCTTTTTACTGCTTTAATAGGTGCTTTGATAGTGCTCTATTGGCTCATTATCAAAACCCTATTTCCGCTAAAAACGATTACCCGCTCCATCATTCAGTATGGAACAGAGGGGATTTATACCCCCATCAATAGCCGTAAAAAAGATGAAATTTCTCTCGTCTCTCAAGCACTGGACAGCGCTATGCATAAAAACCAAACCCTTCTCGAAGCCCGTAAACTTTTTTTACGCAACATTATGCATGAACTTAAAACCCCCATCACTGTCGGAAAGCTAGCACTCCCTTTTTTAAAAAATACGGAAGAGAAATCGATTTTGGAACGGGCTTTTTTTCGGATGGAGCACTTAATAGCGGAGCTGGTTCGGCTGGAGCAAATTACCTCTGGAGCGTTGGCTCCTCATTTGCAGAGATGTGACCCGAAACTTCTCATCGATAAGGCTAAAAGATTACTCTTCTTGGCGGATGGTGTTATGGATGTCGAAACGGATGGAACCACCATTTATGCCGATTGCGATGTTTTGGTAACCGTCTTTAAAAATCTCATCGACAACGGGATCAAATACAGTTCTGAGGGAAAAGTGCGTGTTCTCCAAAAAGGGGAGAGTATCCTCTTTTATAATGCAGGGGAACCTTGGCCACAGCAATGCAGCTTAGAGACATTGAGTGAACCGTTTTTGCATCATCATGAAAACGAAAACAGTTTCGGATTAGGGCTCTATATCATTAAATCGATTATCGATGCCCATAATTTCACCCTTGAATATCGGTATGAGAAGGGGCATCATTGTTTTGAGGTAGTGTGCCGGAACCCTCTTTTGCCTCTCGATTAAGGCGGATCTCAAAACAAGCTCCCATAGAGGTATTGTAAACACTCAGTTTTCCCAAAAAGTGTTTTTCGATAATCGTTTTAGCCATATACAGACCGATTCCTGTCCCTTGGGATTCAAATTTGGTTGTAAAATAGGGATCAAAAATTTTATCGATAATCGCTGCGGGAATCCCTCCTCCCGTATCTTCGATTGAAATCGTGCAGTAACGCTCATCATTCGTACAACGGATACGGATAAGACGCTCGGCTCCACGATTCTGTTCTATCGCTTCACGCGCATTATTGACCAGATTAATCAGAACTTGTTTAAGCTCGTTAGGGTAAACCAAAACTTCGATCGCGGGATCAATTTCCCTCTCAATACTGATCTTTTTTCGGATCAACAACGGACCTAACAGCGCTTCGACATCATTAACCAACCCATTAATATTGACAGGAATTTGGCTGCGGTCTTGTTTGAAAAAATTACGGAAATCATCGATCGTCTGCGACATATATTCGATTTGTGCTTCGGCGATTTCGATTACTTTTGACGATTCCCCTTTTCCTCCCAAAGCGCAGCTTAGATTCAATCGTGTCATGGAGAGCCCTAAAATATTGAGCGGTTGACGCCACTGATGGGCAATCGATTCGAGCATAGAACCGATTTCCGCCATTTTGGCTTGCTGCATCAACAGTTTTTCCTGCTTCCGATTTTTCTCAACCGCCTTTTCAATCTCATCTTGGAGCCGCTGATTAAACGTTTCAAGCTCTGTGGTACGTTGACGTACCAGAACATCCAACCGGCGATTTTTATACGCGACCAAAAGAAACAATAGTGCCATAAATCCGGCTATACTCCAGACCAAATGATAATTGATCGGTTCATGCCGTTCCATCACAAGCCAGCGTCCGTGAATCTCTTCGTATTCGGCAGGGGTAATGGAGGCCAAAACCTTATCGGATATCGAAGCCAATATCCCCCAATCATTACGAAAAGCAAACGCAAGTTCATACCGAAACGGTGTCTCTCCTACTACTTTGATATTTTTAAGATCGTGCCGCTCAATCAAATAGCTCACAACACTTAATCCCTCAACGCAGGCATACACTTCGCCGGAAGCTACTTTTTGAAGTGCCTCAAGCGACGTATCCGCCAAAACCGGAATGATTTTAGGATAATGGGTTCGCAACAATTCTTCACTTGCATAAGAGCGAACCACCGCCACCCTTTTTCCGCTGAGATCATTCAGATCATTGATGTATCCGACCCTTGAGTTCGTAACAATGACCATTGACTGTTTTAAAAAAGGACGGCTAAAGACTAGATTTTCACCCCTTTTTTCGGTGAACGCTGCGCCGGAGAGCATATCAAGCTCCTTATTTTTAACGGCGCGGAGCGAGTCACTCCAATGTTCTCGGCTGTAATCAACGTCAAAACGGACTCCCAGCCGTTTTTCAAGCAAGCTCAAATACGAAGCACTGATCCCCGAATGTCTCCCTTTTTCATCTACCGATTCGATTGGAGGCCAATTGTGGTCTATTCCGACACGTATCACGGGATGCGCCTTCAACCATGCTCTCTCCTCATCGCTTAAATGCAACCCGTCATGTTTATAGATAATGGGTTCAAACGGAGGGATCGATTTAACAGCCCCCATCAAACGATACCCCTGCGCAATCATTTTCAAACGTACCGGGTCTATCGAACCGAACCTAGTGTTAGGAACCAATGCAAGCTCTTTAAGAACTTTCCCCTCATAAATTAAGGCATCCAGTGATTTATGCTGCGGATTATAGTTACGATAAATCAGTTCCGCCGTCTCTTCGATATGATCGAATGCCCACAGCCATCCACGGATCGATGCATCGTAAAAGGCTTCTGTTCTTTGCGGGTGCAAAAGAGTTTCCTCTTTTGTCGTAAATAGAATATCGCTGTAGTAATCAAATCCGTACTCTTTCGGATAAATAGCATGGGTTTCTACCCCCGCATTTTGAAGAATATAAGGCTCGTTGGACGCATAGGCAACCATAGCATCGGTTTCACCGCGAGCCAGCGACATAGGGTCAAAGGAGTGAGGCTGTACTTTCAAATCATCGGTACTCATACTGACACTTCTGAGCATAGCCTGTATTTCTGCCCATTGCACCATATCATTTGTCAGCATAACCCGTCTGTTTTTTAGATCTTTGGCACCTTTGATATAGGCATCTTTACGTGTCAATAGAACCATTGGAGAAGATTGGTAAATAGCCGCCATTAAAATAAGCGGAGCCCCGTTGATATAATTAACAATCAAGGATGAATGTCCAACGCCGTATTGTGCGCTCCCCTCCAAAACACTTTTTAGCGATGTCTCTTGTTTATTCGTATCCAAAATAGTAACATCAAGCCCTGCACCGGCGTAATACCCTTTTTCCTTGGCCACATAATATCCGGCAAACTGAAACTGATGGAGCCACGGCAGCTGTAGGGTCACAGACTCTTTAGACCACACTAAAGTAATACAAAAAAAAGATAATAAGAGCAGTTTTTTCATGTTTATGAGTGTATCCAAAGAATTATATTTTCATACTTAGAACCCTTTAGGCTACACTTCGATAAAATCGCATATTATTTTTATTGCATAAGGTCTCTACGATGTCGCTCAATCACACACTTCTTGAAATTATTTCCAAACGCCCCCTCATCATCGACGGTGCCATGGGAACTCAGCTTCAGGAACGTGCCGACAAAATACCCGAAAGCGCTTGGGAAGGGTTAGAGGGGTGTAACGAACTTCTCAATGTGACCGCCCCCGAAGTCATGGGCGATATTTTCCATGCGTATCTCACCGCAGGGGCTGATCTTATCACTACCAACACTTTCGGCTCTTTCAGCTGGGTACTCGATGAATACGGGATCGGTCACCGCGCGTACGAGCTCTCCCGTGCAGGTGCCGCAGTCTGTAAAGCGGAGTGCGAAAAGTTTTCCACACCTGTGCATCCCCGATATGTTCTCGGTTCTATCGGGCCGGGAACCAAACTCCCCTCTCTGGGACATATCCACTATGATGAAATGTTTACGGGATATTTGGAGTGTTGCCTAGGACTCATCGACGGCGGATGCGATATATTTCTCCTTGAGACATGCCAAGATCCGTTACAGATTAAAGCGGCTCTCCACGCCTGTGAAGCAGCGAACCGCGAGCGCGGCACTGAGCTTCCTATTATGGTCTCTGTTACCATCGAGCTGGCAGGGTCTATGCTCATCGGAACGGACGCACAAACGATTGCTACCATCTTGGAACCCTTCGACATCCTTAGCCTCGGTTTTAACTGCGGGACGGGACCCGAACAATACGGCAAACATGTCAGAACACTCTCCGAGGTATGGAGCAAACCGATCTCCGTCCATGCGAATGCAGGATTGCCTCAAAATCGCGGCGGTTACTCGTACTATCCGATGGGACCCGATGAATTTGCGCAGTTTCAATCGGACTTTTTAGCGTATGACGGAGTCAGTTTTCTCGGCGGATGCTGCGGAACAACCCCTCAACATATCCGCGCATTAGTGGACAAAGTCTCCGCCATTGCCCCTAAAAAACCAACAGGGAGTATGCCCGCATCGGTCGCATCGCTATTTAATAGCGTCGAACTTATCCAAACACCCGCACCGCTCTTGATCGGAGAGCGCTCCAACTCTACCGGATCAAAAGCGTTTCGTGAACTCATCATCGCGAGTGATTACGAGGGGACGTTAAGTGTCGCTCAGGCGCAAGTACGTGACGGCGCCCATTGTCTCGATGTCAACGTCGAGTTTGCGGGGCGTGACGGTGCTGTGGATATGGCGCACGTTATGCGACTCTACAACCAAAAAATTCCTCTCCCTCTGATGCCTGATGCGACCCGTGTCAACACAATGGAAGAGGCGCTCAAATGCATCGGCGGAAAACCGATCATCAACTCGGTCAATCTCGAAGATGGGGAAGAGCGGCTTGACGCCATCTGTTCCCTCGCCAAAAAATTCGGAACGGCACTCGTGTGTCTCGTCATCGATGAAAAAGGGATGGCAAAAACCACCGAAGATAAAATGAGAATTGCGGATCGCATCTACGATTTGTGTGTCAATCGCCACGGGATCGACCCGCGTAATCTTATGTTTGACATGCTCACCTTTACGGTCGGAAGCGGCGATGTAGAGTACCGCGATGCCGCCATCCAAACGCTCGAAGCGATCCGTCAACTTCACGCCAAGTATCCGAATGTCGGCTCAACTCTGGGACTTTCCAATATCTCTTTCGGACTCAGTGCCAATGCGCGGGTTTTTCTAAACAGTGTCTTTTTACACCACTGTATTCAAGCGGGGATGACCTCCGTCATCATCAACGTCAAACACATTGTACCGCTTGCCAAAATGTCCGAAGAAGATCGCACCATCTGTGAAGAGCTGCTTTTTACCCCTGATGATCAATCACTCTTTAAATTTATCGACCATTTCAGCGATAAAACAATCGATAACTCTAAAAATGATGAAGAGTATGAGGCGATGAGCGATGAAGAAAAAATTGCCAAACTTCTCATCGACGGGGATAAAGAGCGGATGATCCCACTCGTCGAAAAAGCGCGTCACGTGATCAATCCAGACACCATCGTCAATGAGATTTTGATCGATGCGATGAAAGTGGTCGGTGAGCTTTTCGGTTCGGGAAAAATGCAGCTGCCGTTTGTATTGCAAAGTGCCGAGACAATGAAAACCACCGTTGATTATCTCAATCCGTATTTGTCCAAACAAGAAAAAGATACCGATACCACCCTCCTGATCGGTACCGTCAAAGGGGATGTGCATGATGTCGGGAAAAATCTCGTCGATATCATCCTCTCCAATAACGGATTCAAGGTGATCAATATCGGGATCAAAACAGAGCTCGAAAAATATCTCGACGTTATGAAAACGCAAGATATTCACGCCATCGGAATGTCCGGATTGCTCGTCAAGTCAACCCAAGTGATGAAAGAGAATTTGGAGACCATGGCAAGTATGGGGATCACGACCCCTGTATTATTAGGGGGTGCGGCACTTACCCGCAGTTTCGTAGACGATTTTTGCCGACCGATCTACAAGGGAGCAATATTCTACTGCCGTGATGCCTTTGACGGGGTTATCGCTATGAGCCGAATCGAAAAATACAACGCCGATCCGAGCGTAAGTCTCGATACCCGCCTTGGCGGGGATATGATTGAACGAGAAACAAAAGAAGCTGTTGAGATCGTTATCCCTCCGTTTTGTGAGCTTAAAATGCCGAGTCAGGTCAAAATCCCCACCCCTCCTTTTTGGGGACGACGGGTCTTGCGCAAAGAGCAGCTTGACTTTGATATGGTATGTGAATGGATAAACCGCCGCAGCCTCTTCAAAATGCACTGGGGATACAAACGCGCAGGGATGAGCGTAGAAGAGTACAAAAAGCTCATGGAGAGCAAAGTTTACCCCGCCTATGAGCGGATCAAAAAAGAGATACTCAAACGGGGGCTGTTTGACCCTACCGTCATTTACGGATACTACCCTGTCCGAAGCAGTGACCAAGAACTCCTCATTTTCGATGAGAGTTGCGGATGGAATATCGATGAGAATGCCAACCGCCAACCGCTGGATGAAATGATCGGAAACGCTAAGTACGTTTTTGAATTTCCGCGCCAACGTAAAAATCCGCATCGTGCTTTGAGTGACTTTTTTAGCCATACCCGAGATGATGTATTGCCGCTGACCTGTGTGAGTGTCGGGGATAAATTCAGCGAATATGAAAAAGAGCTCTACGCTAATAATGAGTACTTGGAATACAACATGGTTCACGGATTCGGGGTAGAACTGGCCGAAGCGTTAGCCGAAGTAGCGCACAAACAAATCCGTTTGGATTTGAATATCGCACATGATGATGAGGGGTTTAGCCTGCGTGATGTCCGCCTCAACCGCTACGCGGGGGCACGTTACAGTTTCGGCTATCCGGCGTGTCCTGATTTGGAACCGAGTCGGATTATTTTTGATTTGCTTAAACCTGAGGAGTTTGGGATTACCCTCTCAGAAACGTACCAGATTCATCCCGAACAAAGTACGACGGCTCTCGTTGTTCATCACAAAGAGGCGACGTACTATTCGGTGTGATGCCCCCACACCTTATCAATCCATTCCCCCATCTTCGCTTCGTATCCGCTCTTTTTAAACTCGACAAATTTTAGCGGCTTGGAGAGGTATTTTTGATCTACCCATCCCCCGAAGTCGTGCGGATATAAATACCCTTTGTGCTGTTGGCGCAGATGTTCCGGTATATCGAGAATCACTCCGTTTTTCACCGCTTCCTGCGCCGCATTGATCGCATTATAGGCGGTATTAGACTTAGGAGAAGCACACAGATAAATTACCGCTTGAGCGAGGATAATTCGCGATTCAGGATAGCCGATCATTTTGACACTCGTCATCGCAGAGGTGCAGAGTGTCAATGCTTGAGGATTGGCATTACCGACATCTTCACTCGCCAGTATTACAAGACGCCGTGCGATAAATTCAGGCGGCTCCCCCCCCTCTATGAGGCGTGCGAGATAGTAAATCGCCGCATCAGGTTCACTCCCCCGTATACTTTTGATCAAAGCGGAGGCGAGATCATAATGGACTCCTGCCTCCGAACTCCCCAAGCTTTGCGCCGCAGGGCGGAGCGATTTTAACAGTGCCAATGTGATCGGTTTATTCAGTGCGGTAGAGACTTCGAGAAGTTTGAGCATAGCACGGGCATCACCTCCTGAACTGGCGATCAAATATTCTCTCGCCTCCTCCTCCATATCCACTTTGGTTCGTACTAACAAATCTTCTAACGCTTCATGCGTAATCGAATGAAGTTCAAACAATAGCGAGCGTGATCGCATCGCCGCAGTAAGGGAAAAATAGGGGTTCTCCGTCGATGCACCGATCACTAACACACTGTTCTTTTCCATAACAGGGAGTAACACTTCTTGCTGGTTTTTTGCGAGACGATGCACCTCATCGATAAAAATGAGCGGCTTGGTGAGTGAGCCTTCGTATTGGTCAAACACTTTTCGCAAGTTTTCGATCTTGAGAGAGGTCGCGTTAAATTCATAAAAAGGGGTACCGAGGACATCGGCGATAATACGAGCTAAAGTTGTCTTGCCGCAACCGGGAGGGCCGTAAAAAAAAGAGTGGGTGAGATTGCCCCCCTCACAGAGGGAACGCAGAGGAGCATCAGCGGAACAAAGGTGATATTGACCTACTACATCGTCAAATTTTTTCGGACGAAGCAGATAGGTAAAATCAGCCATTATCAGCCTGCAATAACTTTGATAATCACTTCACGCTCTTGACGCGGGCCGTCAAATTCACCGAAGAAAACACCTTGCCATTTACCGAACATCGGACGACCGTCATGAACCGGAATGCTTACCGAAGCCCCCATACGGGATGATTTGAGATGTGCCGCTGCGTTGCTTCCGACGTGTGCATATTGTCCATCACTCGGAATAACTTTAGAGAGTGCCGATAGAAGATCGCGACGAAGATTTTGGTCTGCATTTTCAAACAAA
>DATDUY010000343.1:0-5001 GCA_035290165.1 Sulfuricurvum sp.
AATCCCACCAAAACATATTGGATCGCATACGTCCATAAACTTCACCCTCGGTAAACATTTCACCGATAGAGTTTACCGCACCCGGTGCTTTTAGATATTCTATTTGACCGTTTGCTTTTAGATTGCGATCTTCTGTTTTAAGCGCATGCGCCGACGTTGCTAACAAACACGTAGCTGCTGCTACGATACTGAGATTGACTAATTTCATTCCTAACTCCTTAAGTTTTTAGATTGATGAAAGAGTGATTAACACCCTCTCGCACCTTTACGCGGACATCCGCAGTCATAATCCATCAAGCGGACATTGCTGTTGCCGCTGATGTTGACATTTTTCTGACGGCGAATGTATTGCGCTGTGACATCATACACAGGGCGGGTAAGAGAATCTTTAAGATTGCTTCCCGCATTTTGAAGATTACCGCCCCATGAAGAGACTTTGTAAACTTTTGTATCATTTAGAGGTTTTCCCCCCACCATTATGTTCGTAATCCGTTTGCCGGTAGCGGCTCCAACACGGATTTCGTATGTGACTCCGCCTAAACGACTCATATCTCCACCTTGTTGATAGAGCGGGTTCGCGTTAAACACGTTGTCCGCAATATCTTCAAGCAATGTACGGATATGAAGACCTGTCAATTCAAACGTGTAAACATTCGGATAGGTGATCGCCGTCATATCGTAAACATCGTCCATTGTGATCTTGTCACCGCCGAGAACAGTCGTCCCCCATCGGTATCCCGGAGTAAACGAGATATCCGAATCCATCGCGTCGATAATCGAATCGTTGATCAGCTGATCGAACGTCGAATGGAAGGTATCGCGTTTAAACAAGGTCGATTTGGTAATCCCCAACACTTCGGAAAGTTCGGAATCATACGGTGAATAAAGCTCTTTAACCAACGCTTCACCCTCAGGATCGGCAGGGATCAGATTCGACGCAACCGGAATCAGTTTGTACTCGTACCCTTTAACCTTGTGGTTTTGGATATCAAGATCGAGACGTCCGATGTATTTGCCGTGGCTTCCCGCAATTACGATTACCGTCCCGTTGATCACCGTCGGACGCGGAGATGGATCGTGCGTGTGTCCACTGAGGATAAAATCGATCCCTTTGACCTGACGAGCCACCTCTTGGTCAACGCTGAAACCGTCATGTGAGAGAACCACGACACAGTCCACTTTTTCCTCTTTACGAAGTTTATCGACATAAGTTTGGAGAGTATCCAAGCGGAGACCGAAACTCCACCCTTGGGTAAACTCTTTAGGGTTTGCCGTAGAGGTAAACGGAAACGACTGACCGATAATACCGATCTTCGCACCGCCGCGCTCCATAATGGTATAAGGTTCAAAAATCAGCTCCTCAAAATCATCGGCAAACGAATCGTCACCGACGACGTTTTGAGAAACAAATTTCGCGTTCAACATCTCGATCAGCTCTTTGACACGTGTTTTGCCGTAGGTAAACTCCCAGTGACCGACCATGACGTCTACACCGAGGTAGTTTTGCGCTTTGACGATCGCTTCACCGCCGGTTTTGAGCGCAACGCCCGTCCCTTGCCATGTATCCCCAGAATCGAGAAGCATGACATTGTCCGCTCCGCGCTCTTTTTTGATATGGTTAATGAGGGTTTTCATGTGCGAAATTCCCCCCATTTTCCCAAACTTAGAGGCTAATGCATCAAAGTTCATAAAGGTATCGAAATAGGCATCCAAGGTTTTACCCTGCATCCCGTAATGTTTCAAAAATGATTCTCCGCATAAAAATCCCGGAGTTCCGGTCAAATTCGGCGCGGAAATCAACGTTGATGGCTCTCTCCAATAGAGAGGTTTAATGTGGGCGTGCATATCACAGATATGTAAAATCGTCACATTCCCTTTGGCATTGAATCCGTAAATATCTTTCAACCCCACTTCATCCGCACGTTTAGGTGCAGATGCCGCCGATGCGGCAGCAGGCAAACCGATCCCTAACGCCGCAGCGATATGGAAAAAATCTCTTCGTGATAAATCCATAATTCAGTCCTTAACGTTTCACACCGGGAATAGCGATAGTATTCCCTTTGCTTTTGTTGGTGACGTACACTTCCAATCCAACCATCTCTTTCGAGCCGAGGGGAAGTTCAGCTAAAAGGGCATTTTTCATACATTGCTGCATCCGTTTGTCGAGTGTCACCATCTGACTTTGGGTCATTCGGTATGCCGGCCAAGTACTTGCAGCTGCCGTCTCTTTTGCCCCCAAATCAGGCAACGGCTGCATACGTAGACGCTGACCGACGATATCCATACTGTGACAATTGTTACACGAAAGTCCTCGACCGCCGCGACGCTCTTCGAATACCTCTTGTCCAAGTTTCATCATCTCTTGCATGTGTTTATTCGCTTTAACATCGATATTGGTTTTCTGTCCGTTCGCCAATGATTTGACATACGCAGACATTTTAACCATCTCTTTGCTCTCAAGCTTCGGTACCGGTTTTTCGTTTGCTGCAGCTGCCATCTGAATACTCTGTGCCAACGTTACTACTCTTTTAGCCGGCTCGACGTAGCGTGGAAACCCCGCGATGGTTTTAGGGAGATCTTTCTCTTTAACACCTAACATTTTGGCGTACCCGGCACTCCCGATAAGTTCGCCGAAGAGTTGTTCCCCCTCAGCTACATCCATCTCTGCCGGATTATTATCCAAAAGCTCTGCGTACATTTTTTTGTCCGCATCGGACATACTGAGTTTTTCTTCCGCATTCACTGTTCCCAAAAGTGCTAAACACACTAACGCTGCCGTGATTGATAAAGTACGCATTGCTTATCCTTTTGGAGTAATTTGTGTCGTACTCTCGACGCTTTGACCTTTGTTATCTTTTGCAATAACTTTGAGTGTTCCAGCACCCGGTACTTTAAAGCTGATACTCATAAGAGGGTTCACCGAGAGAGATTCCCAGATCACCATTTTGGTAATCAACGTATCATTGAACATAAATTTAACTTCATCGATATATTCAGCCGGAATCAATGCTCCCGTATCTTTGTTTTTACGCATACCTGTTTCCATCGGGTGCATCGCCATAAAATCGATTTTTACAATATCGCCTGCTTTGTAATCTTTCGGTTTGATTTTAATCAGTGTTTTCATTCTGTTTCCTTCTATAAATAGATAATTTTTCTGCCTCGAAGAGGCAAGCTTCAGTGCCTTAGCGGCTAGCGTAGCCAGCGGGGCTTAGCTCCGTTGGCGTTCAAATTTATCCACACCCGCCGATGGTTACTTTTACGTTTTGTTTTGCAGTGAGGAAAGACCCGTCACTCATCTCTGCAATCGCCACAACATCCTGAGTTCCACCCAATTTGATACGAGTTCCGAAAAATGCTTCACCGTTTGCCGGTGTCAAATAGATATTAGCACAACGAACATTTCCGTTTTTCGACGCGAGCACATGGATCGCTTTTACGTAATCTTTCCCAGTCATTGGGCTATCGACACTCACTTTAACCGGTACAACCGCACCGTTTTCCGCGATTTCAGGAGCTTCCATTTTGACTTTTGCGGAAGCAATCAATGCTTTACCGCCAGTAATTGCCGCTACTGCCGTCTCAAAATTCATCTCATTCGGACCGCCTGATTTTTTCTCTTCTGCTGCACTTGCCATATGAGGCAATGCCATCGCACATGCAGCAGCCGCTGTAAAACCTTTTAAAAATGATCTTCTTTCCATAATATCTATCCTTGAAATTTATTTTTTAACTGCTATGATATACGATACCAAATCGCACACTTCACGCTCATTCATCAAACCATTAGCCAGATTAACCGTCATTGCCGATTTCGGGTTATCCAATCTAGGATCAGCGATTTTTTGGTACATAAACTGAGGATTACGAACGCCGCTGTCCATGTAAAGTTCTTTGTACTTGCTCAAATCAGGTCCGACGTTGCCGTACCCTTTTGCCCCTTCGATGTTGTGACAGGCAACACAGTTACCCATTTGTTTCTCTTTTCCATCTGGAAGAAGTCTGGTAAGTCCCTCCGGCGGATTCTCTTTTGCATCTTTTCCGTTTAGATTATGGAAGATATAGCTTCCACGGGCAATCGCTTTGGAGTCATTACTGACACACCCTTCAGGCATAACATACGCTTTAGCTGCAGGCAAGGCATCTTTTTTCAAAATAGCCGTCGCATCCGGGGTTTCAATTACCTGCGACAAATCGGCTGCACTTAAAAAAGTAGCAAGTCCGAGCAGTATCACTTTTCGCATTGGCTCTCCTAGTTTCTGTATTTCAAGGAGTATTGTAAAGTAGGAGTGTAAAATTTATGTAAAAAAAGTAAAAATTTACCTGTTACTGTAGATGGGTGGGGAAAAAATATAGGTAAAGGTACTTCCCTCTCCGTAAACAGAGTCGATTTGAAGCTCAATACCCGCTTTATCAACAATTGATTTTACGATATTAAGTCCTATCCCGAATCCCCCCTTATCCCGATTTTCACGATAATAACGTTCAAAAATACGGTTGATATCCTCGATCCCGACTCCGTTATCACGAAAACGGATCACACATTGATTTTCAAAACGCTCCAAAATGACTTCGATTTTTCCCTCTTCATGAGAATATTTGATCGCATTGGAAATATTATTGTCAATAATACGCTGCAACTGTGTGGGATTAAATACAATGGCGACACCCTTGTCGATGTGTGGAATAATGGTAATATTTTTGAGTGCGGCAACTTCGGAGAAATAATCAATCCTCTCTTGCAAATAGTGACTTAAATCGATAGCTTCATATTCAAATGCCAAACGTTCGTTTTTAATAAGGTAATCCATATCATTGTAAAGCGTTGCAAGTGTTTTGGTAGCTGCTTTGATCCGCTGCAGATATTTATTGGTCGGATTGGCGCGATTATACAGATCAATATTCACATTAATGATAGAGAGCGGTGTATTAATCTCATGCATCGAATCTTTTATAAATTGATCCAGACGCTGATTAATTCTCTGAAACGGTAAAGCAAAC
>DATDUY010000344.1:0-2561 GCA_035290165.1 Sulfuricurvum sp.
CCAACTTCTTCGCCGCGTTGAAAATGGAGAAGATGTCACTCTTCATCGTCTTGATGCTCATCATCCTGATCGCCGCGATCAATATTATCTCATCGCTCTTGATGACCGTGATGAACCGACGAAGCGAAATTGCCCTCCTGATTTCACTGGGGGCTTCAAAAGCAGAGGTGAAGCGGGTCTTTTTGGTTCTTGGGATCGTGATCGGTGTTTTAGGGATTACGACGGGGGCAATTTTAGGCTTCTTAGGGATGTGGGTTCTCGGAACTTTTGAGATAATATCCCTACCTGCCGATGTCTATCCAACCTCGACACTGCCGCTTGATCTGAGCGTGATTGATTTCTTCTCTATCATTATCGGTGCGTTTGTCATCGTACTTCTCTCTGCGTGGTATCCCGCGAAAAAAGCCTCTGAAGTGGATGTTCTGACCGTTTTACGGAACGAATGATATTGTTACAATAAATAATGTGAAGGTAAATAGTGGACAAGTTCTTAGAAAATGCTCAAGTATATAAAACTTCATTATATGGGCGTTTAGGGTATTTTGTAATGATACTTATGTATTTGATTTTTGTACCAGTATTTATCGGATTTGGATACAAAAAAATCATTACCCCCGATTTTATATCTGAAATAATAGTAGGTTTTTTATTTTTTGGAATCGGATTTGTATTATTGTTGTGGTTTATAGGTGATTTGTATTTTCTATTTTCCTTTAGAAGTCGGGTTGAACTTGACAATGAAAATATAATTTATTATGGATGCTTTAAAACACTAAAGATAAAATGGAATGACATTGGTGATACACGATTATCATTACGAGAAGGTCCATACGCATTGCTTTGGATAACAACGAATCAAAGAAAATGGCCATATATACTTGATGTTTCAGGTATAAAACCAACATACTCAGTCTTAATGGAAGAAATTGATAAACGAAAAGACAGAAATAGCAAGTAAAAGGGGGGCAAGGGGTAGAACCCCTTGGCTACGTCAGGATCACCTGAGCATAGGTGCAAAAATGCACATAAGCACTATTGCGTACAGAAGCTTATCCATAAAGACCCCCTTATGATGTATTCTTTGGAGGGCAAAAAAAAAGGTCGAGGGTTAATTACTCCCTCGACCTATGCCGCTCCATTGAATACATCACAAAGCTCTATACGCGAAAAGAATTATAGCACAAAATCAGAATCCCTCTACTTTTTCTTCTTATCGTCCATCATCCATAGAAACGGATAAACCAATGTTCGTTTCAAAATGTTGAAGGGGGCGGTAACGATCTCTTTGGCGATAGCGGTGTCGATTTCGGGATCATCCAGCTTTCCGCTGAGGGTGAGGGTAGTTGCGAGTGAGCCGTCATCTCCGAGGAGGATATACCCCACCATCGGAACTTTTCCAAGAGAGGAGCCCAAATCGGTTTTGAGGGTCAAAATACCATCGAGTTGATTTGCATTGAAATCGGCGCGTCCCGTTCCCGTGATTTTCATTTCCGGAGAGTTTAGGGTGAAGTTATCGACCGAAACAACCCCTTTTTTATAGGCGAAATGGGCATACCCCTCATCTACGGGCAGCCCTTTAGCGTTATAGTTTGGAAGAGAAAACGTCGTTAAAGAGGGGACGGTATTGACAAATGCCAGTACGTTATTGAGCACTTTATAATCTTTGAGAATCGTATTTTCAACCCGCATCAACCCATCAAATGCATCGGTTCTCCCTTTGGCCTCAAAGGAGAATGTCCCCCCGCTGAAGTCGCTCAGTGCAAAGAGATGTTCCATAAACTTGTCATTAAATCCTTGTCCGTCAATCGAAAAAAGATCATTGCGTATTTTGAGGATAGCCGAGCCGTTCATATGGTGGAGTGATGCGTCAAAATTATCGTTTTGCAAGGTCGCATCGAAGGTGTCGGCAACGATCTTTCTCCCTTTCATCAAATAGAGATAGGAGTTAGTGGCGTGGATGCGTACAGGGATCGGAGCCTCTTTTTTAGACGAAGCATCACTCTCTTCTTTATGGGCGGAGAGAAATTTGAACAGTGCGGGCATATTTAATCCGGTATTATTGGCACGGATATAAATATTCTCCGGTGTATGGTTGATGACCAGACGGTCGTTGACCCGTATGGAGGAGATATTGTCTTGATGCGAGCCGCTAAAGCGATAATGCGATACCGGAGCGTCGTTCATGAGCATAAGCGGATAAGGATAGTCGATTTCACCGTTAAAGTGGTAGCGGGAGCTCTCTCCGGTATAGTAGAGGTTCAAATAGCCGTTATTAATGTTGTATTGACGCAAAATCGGGGATTTTTGAGAGAGTCGTGAAATATCATCGAGACTGATTTTCCACCCATTCGGAATCGTTGAAAAATGGGCTTTAAGGGAGGGTGCATCGATTTTAATCGTATCATTTTGGGTATCGACTAAGAGCTCAAGCGACTCTTTCGCTTCCATAATCGGTACCATTTTCGGTGCAAGCGGTATCATATTACTGAGGTGAATCGCCCCTTTTTCGGTATCGATACGGTAGCTGCCGCTAAAAGTTCCTTTGAAAAGATCGCCGAGTA
>DATDUY010000345.1:0-4287 GCA_035290165.1 Sulfuricurvum sp.
AGGACTTATTAAGCAC
Source organism: Sulfuricurvum sp. (assembly GCA_035290165.1). Taxonomy (GTDB): domain Bacteria; phylum Campylobacterota; class Campylobacteria; order Campylobacterales; family Sulfurimonadaceae; genus Sulfuricurvum. The sequence goes on from DATDUY010000345.1 coordinate 17, forward strand.
GATTTTTCCCGATTTAAAAAGCTCCTTCAGCGTATCGATAAACCGATTCAGATCATTTGGGCGGGCAAACCGTATCCGTTTGATACCAATGCGATCAACGTATTCAACGAACTGATCCATATCAGCCATGATTATCCCAATATGGCCGTGTTGGTCGGATATGAGCTTGATCTCTCCAGAATGTTGAAAAAAGGCTCAGACATTTGGCTCAATACGCCGCGTGTCTCACGGGAAGCAAGCGGAACGAGCGGAATGACAGCAAGCATGAACGGCTCTATCCATTTTTCTACTGATGACGGGTGGCATCCGGAATTTGCTAAACATACGATCAATGCATTTACTATCCCTCCAATCGATCATAATCGACCGATTGAAGCTCAAGATGATGAAGATAATAAAAACTTGATGGATATGCTGGAAAATGAAATTATTCCGATGTATTACGATAAGCCGGAACATTGGACACAAATGATGAAAAGTTCGATGAGCGATGTTATACCGGCGTTTGATTCAGGGCGTATGGCGCATGAATATTATATGAAGATGTACAACCACTGATCGGGTTGTACTTACTTCCACTGAAAACTTGGATTATAGAGCAGTTTGTTTTTACGAAAGATCAAATCCATTTGTCTGAAAATGGTGGTAAGAATTTTAATTGTTTCCAATGCATAATCCCCTTTATTCAACATAACACACTCCGCCTTATGAGCGAAAGCGACGTCAGATATTTCTGCACGACTCGGCATATTGGTCTTCATTTTATTTTCCAGCACTTGAGTTGCCAAAATCACAGGCATATGCGTTGCGGTGCAGAGATCGAGTATCTCTTCTTGCATCGATGCTAAATTCTCGAATCCTATTTCAATCGCCAAATCCCCGCGTGCGATCATAATTCCCGAATGTCCGTATTCTGTAAGTGCTTCGAGAATAGAGGGGAGATTTTCAACCCCTTTTTTCGTCTCTATTTTTGCCACGATACCGATAGTGCCTTTTTTTCCTAAAGAATCGAGTTCATCGATCAGATTCTGAACGTCTTGGGGCGTTTGGGTGAAAGAGATACCTATAATGTCGGCGTATTCGCAAATATCTGCTAATATCTCTTTGTCTCTAGGACATATCGCACCTATGGCAATGTCGCTGTTAGGGAAATTGATCCCCTTTTCATCTTTGAGAGAACTTCCTTTCTCATTACGGGTTAAAACAGTGCAGATAATATCATCTCCGATAATTTCATCGATCACCATCTCTATTTTTCCGTCATCCACAAAAACTTTATCACCGATTTTGACGAACTTTCCTATATTTTCGAGCGTACATCCAACAACGGCACCATATTTTTTTCTCATACTCTTTTGAGAGGTCTGATTGAGGGAGTGAATTAAAACCGTGTCACCAAAAAAGAGTTTGATTTTTTTGGATTTCCCCGTTTTTTTGATTTTTTTAAGGGATGTTCTAATTTTAGGACCGGCAAGATCAACATAAATTTTTAACTCTTTAGCTTCGTTGGATGCCTCTTTGATTTTTTTTGCCATCTCACTCCATGCTTTTGGAGTATCGTGAGCGGTATTGATCCGAAACAGGTGAACCCCTTCTTTTGCGAGATTGCTGAACCACTGTTCGTCATCGGCAAAGTTGGAGGGAACCGTAATCATGATTTTGGTTTTATCGCTGGAGGTCGAAAAAATTTCCCCATTTTTGTCCATAATGGCGTGGGACTCTTCATAACTTAAAGAAGAGGGGGGAATATGAGACTCTTTTTTGAGTGCAAGAGAGAGCATTTCAATCGCTACGTTGATACTCGCTTCCATATGGGCTTGTGAACGTCCGAAAGAGGAGAGCCCCACTTTGGTGAGATCATCCTGCAGCTGTGAAAAATCATATTTTCTGAGGTTAAGATAGTGTTTCATATTAAGTAAAGAAGTATTATCGATATTTGGATCTATGCCAAGAGACATTTTCTCTTTCATATCCAATAGTTTACCAAGCAATGTCGTTAGAACATTTTGCTTCATTTTTATCTCCATTTTTTACATTAAAAGCTATTCTAGTGTACTATACATATAACTGTGTTGAATATTATTTGTCAGAGGATAAGGTAATGGTTTCTGTTTATCAACGTACTGATAGCTCTTTTGAAACAGCTCTTTTGAGTGAGATAAAAGAGTTTGATACGATAGTTTGGATCGATATCCTTCAGCCGAAGGAAGAGGATATTAAGCAGGTTGAAATCCTGTTTAATATTAAATTGCCGACCAAGCATGACCGAGAAGAAATAGAACTGAGTTCCCGCTACTGGGAAGATAGCCGCTGTATAAAGATTAACTCCTATTTCTTTGTCTCTTTCTTTTTTGTCGAGAGTGCGAAGTCCCATTACAATGAAAGTGTTAGCTTCGTATTGCAAGATAATATCTTATTTACCGTGCGTGACAGCGAACTACAAACATTCGATATGATGCGTCAAATGCTATTGTCCTATCCGAAAGAAATTTATTCAGGCTATGATATTTTTATGCAAATTTTTGATATTCGAATCGACCGAGATGCCGATTTGCTCGAATATGCTTCCAGAGAGTCTGATGAGATACGTAAAAAGCTTTTGTGGGAGTCGGGGAGTCATTCCGTTGATATACTGAGAAAAATTTCTACGTTGCAGGAATTTACTCTGAAAGTGCGTCAATCGGTGTTTGACAAGCGGAGGATTTTAACGGCAATGGCAAAATCTCCCAAGCTAACAAAACAGATAAAAGAAGACCTCTCAATTATGATGAAAGATATCAACTCTTTGATCGAATTTATAGCGATAGATGACAACACTCTGGATAATCTGCAAAATCTCTTTTTGGCTCAAACCAATATCGAACAAAACAAGATTATCAAGCTCTTTACGGTAGCGAGTGTCGCATTGATGCCTCCGACTTTGATTGCGAGCATATACGGGATGAATTTTCATTTTATTCCGGAGCTTAGCTGGGGTGCGGGATATCATTTTTCTTTGGTTTTAATGGCACTCTCCAGCGCGATTCCGCTAATCTATTTCCGTAAGAAAAAGTGGCTGTAAACTTACCCGTGGCACCCTTTTCCGGTATAGCAGCTTTGTGCCGCGACGATTTTGGAGAGGGCTTTATCGATACTAAATCGGGCAGTCAGATCGTCTAAAATTTCATGGTAGAAAATTGCTCCGTCTTTGGAGATGATAAAGAGCGATTTAGCGAGTTCTTGGTTCGATAGTCGGACTCCGTAATAGTCCCCGAACGCTTCGTCATAATCATAGCCTGCGAGCCACTCTTCAAAGAGGGGTAATGAATGAGTGTCGTTTGCGACGATAAGTGCTTTGGTGATCCCACCGAGTGCATTGAGGGAGAGAAGGGTATCTATCTCGCTCAACTGTGAAATGAGGGCATCATCAATAAATGGGGCGCTGATGAGGAGCTGTGTCGCGCCGTTTTGTCCGCCGATGCGAAAGGTCTCACCGGAACTGTTTTTCAGTTCCACCTTCTCGGATGCATAGCCGATGTCAAGCGGCATATCTTCGAGTTCTAAGATAGTCGTATTATAGGTTATAACCATTTTTGGCTCCTTTATGCCGGATGAACGTAGCGAAGATGTTCGGCGATCTCGGAAGCGATTACGAAATGTTCGATCGCATGAGCAGCATTTTTGATAAATGGGGGGATTTTATGGAGTTTAATACCGACATTTTTCATGGCAAACAGGGTGTTTAGACAGTATTGATCGACAATGAGGATATTGCTTTTACCTATCACTTCGAGCAGTGCGTAGTGCTCGCTGATATGGTAGGGATCTTGTGCCAAAACACTTTCGCATTCGCATGCTTTCATTTTCGGATCATGTACCATATTTCCTGAGTATCTTTCCCAAGGATTGAGCTTTGTCTCAATATAACGATATCTTATATCTTTGCGATCACCGCTCACTTCGTAGAGTGAGAACTTTGTACATGCACACGGGTTGTTATGGTAAACGCGTTCTCTCGCATCTAGTGGAATAGCAACGATCATGGTCAAACTCCTCACATTATCGATATATATTGCAATTTTTATTCTGAGTAGTTACAGTGACAATTATGAAAGGGTTACTGGAATTTGAGATGCATAGATATTTAGTGAATTTAGTATAGAATTAGATTACTTTTAAGTAGTGGAGGAAGGTTTACGGTTAATCAGTCATTGATAGGTAAACCGATATAACCGATGAATATGGTCGAAAATGTGTCGGACGAAAATATCAAAATTCTTGACCAATATAAA
>DATDUY010000346.1:0-3128 GCA_035290165.1 Sulfuricurvum sp.
TAAATCCAGCTAAAAAAGTGGAGATTCATTCACAGGGGTGTAATTTATATTTGTAGTTTTTAAAGATGCATATATTGCGAGAGAATAATGATCGACACGACGAGTACGAAAGGGAGAGTATGGGTTTTAAACACCCACGGGTTGATTCCGAATACCTTTTGATTGAATCCTCGCACTCCTAACCACAAACCGAAAAGAGCCTTGATAAGCAGAAGTGTTTGAAAAGAGCTTAGCCCCTCAGGGGTTATCTCTCCGAAAACTTGGCTGATGAGATAGATTCCACTCCCTACAGCGGTGAACAGAGCGTAGGGGACGACTTTGCGCACATGTACCATGATCGCTTCACGGGCGCGTGTGTGTTCATCTGTAGTAAGGGTTTGTGTCATCTTCGAGAGGAAGAAATAATCGACGAATAAAAATCCGCCGTACACGAACGCCGACAGTAAGTGAAGGGTGTGAAGAGTTGTGTAAATGATGGGAAAGCCTTTAGAAAAATGATGGGGAATTATACGGGGGATGAGAGGGAAAGGTATTGATCGAAATCAAGAAAAAGTTCGGTTACGGGGATGATTTTCATGGGATTGAATTTATCCCGCTTTTTCCAAATGTTGTGCTAAAAACATTTTCATGATCACTTGACGGGCAACACCTAAACGTTTTGCCTCCTGATCGAGTCGTTCGATCATCCAAACGGGTAGATCGAGTTAGAAAATCCCCGTGATCCAATATCTAGAGCCGCGTGCGATGCAGAAGTGCAAGGAGTCACGCGAGCGTTCTTGGATCGCGGTATGCTCTTTTGGTTCCTTTTCTCGCTAAAGAGAAAAGTACAGATTAAAGTTTGAAATGTGGGGTGAGGGAAGGGAAGCAAAAAGTTTGAATACTTTTAGGTCATAGTTATCACCTGACCTCTATTTTTTTTTGTCGCGTAGGCTACGGTTTGGTTGCAACAATCAGACGGAGAATATCAAACACTTTGTTCTGCAATTCCAGTACGGTAAACCCCGCTTTTTCAATCTCTTTTTGCGTTTCTCTGAGCATCGATGTCCCCAGCATGGGAGTAGAAAACTTATCCATTATCCAAAGGATCGCATTGAGTCCTTTGGAGCTGCTTTTCATGTGTTCGAGAAAGATCGCTTTGCCGCCGGGTTTGAGTACACGGTAGAGCTCGCGCAGCCCTTTGTCGGGATGGGGAACAGTGCAGAAAACGAAGGTGCTGATGATCGTATCGAATGAATCGTCAGGGAAGTTCATCGCTTCGATGTCCATTTCGATTAAAGTTGTATTGCTCATTCCTATTTGAGCCGCTTTTCGTCGGGCGATATTGAGCATTCCGCGGCTGAAATCGATCCCGATCAGGTCGGCTGAGAGCGGATAATAGGAGAGATTTTTCCCCGTACCGATCCCCACTTCGAGAATTTCCCCCTCCGCTTTCGCAATTACTTCACTGCGGAAGCTGGAGAGATGTAACATCTCCAGAGGCCACTGAAACAGATCATAGAGTTTAGCGATACGGGTATATTTTCGGGCAGTTTGATTTTCCATCTGTCTCTTCTTGTAGGGTATCAATCGAATAGTATAGCAAAGAAGATGCATAAACTGCGCAGTCTGAGTGTCGATTTAGGTGTTGAAATGATGAGGGATGGGGAAAAATGAAGATTGAATTGGCGTTTAAAGAAGGAAGGGGCTGGAATAAGCAGTGACCTTCCCAAAAAAAGTTATAGAAAACCACTTTTTTGTGGTGCCTTACTTGCGAAAAAAGCTGATTTGTTCTACACTGGCATTATCATTAGGAATCATCTTAAGATTAGTTCCAACGCTTGAAGGTTGGTTTTTTTGCATCATCATTAATGCATTTCCAAACATTATACCTTTTGCACTTGGCACTGTAATTAAATAATGATCAATCCATTTACTAACAGCTTGTGGATCATTAAGTGTTATAAGGTATGCTAACTGGTCTAATTTTTCTTCAAGTTCATCATTTTTCGTTTTCCAAGCAAGGTAGTCTTTGTATTGCAAGGTTTGCAAGTTTATAGCCCTTTCCTCACATCCTCGTATGCGTATTTGCTCCATAAGCTGAATTCCAGCCGCTGCATCTTGTAATTTCTTTACGTCCCATTCAACTCCTTTTATACTAATTATCTGAGTTCCAAGCGGAATAGTAGCTTCTCCAATCTTGAAAGTATTGCCAGAATATTTTATTTGTTGAATGCATTCAGGAATATAGACTTGTGTTCCCCATGAGGTATTCACTTTAGAACAACAGCCGGTTGCTAAGATTATGGTAGCACTCGCTAGTATAGATGATGTTATGACGTTAGTATTCATTTTTTTCTCCTTCGATTAAGTTTTTTGAATCAACAGTAACAAAATGCTAAATAGGATTCTTCAATTTTTAAAGAACTCTGTAACAACTTATTCTAAAAGTATCCTACATTGGTAACTTACAAAATGCGCCCGATGAGTGAAACCTGTTTGTCTGTCCAAATATCTTCTGGACTGATGAACCCCTTTTTATTAAATGTAAATTCGATTCCTGCACGAGAAAAACACTCATAAACTAGTTCTGAACAGATATACTCTCTGTCGCGTGATTTTTTCCCTCGTCCAAGGGCGATACGTGCCATAATTTTGGCAATCTCATCTTTGTCATAAGGTTGTGTCAATTCATCAATACCAAAAGTGGAAAGATGTGTAACGGTCTCGGGTGTAACGTTGTTACAGCGGGCAAGAACTACACGTCCTTTGTAGGGTTTAGCATTTTCATAGTCATTAAGATATTTTGATAATGGAGCAAATCGGACACCCATATCTTCAACGCTTTCAAGCAGTAATATCCGGTCAATCGAATCGAGGCGAAATACAATTCCTACATGACTCCACGGGCTTTGTGTCATTTTTTGAATGGCAGATGAAATCAGGTATTTCCCGGATGTGAATAGAAGGTCTCCAGACTTAAGTGTTGATCGTAAATCAGAATAGGTGAGAATAGGGAAAGAATCGATATCATCCGTTTCAATATGGATTGCCATTTTTTACTCCTTATCTAAGTAAGTGTAACGAGCTTGATAGTATTGTAAACTATTACGAACAAATAAACATTAAACAAAATATTTCATATTGTATAT
>DATDUY010000347.1:0-2715 GCA_035290165.1 Sulfuricurvum sp.
CAAGAAGCGCAATCCTTAGGGGTTCAGCTCGATAATCAGGCGGCATTACACCTCCTCGATATTCACAATAATGACCTCGCTCTCGCCTGCAACGAGCTTTCAAAACTCTCCATTTTGGGTAAGCCGATCGGAATGAAAGAAATCGATGAGCACGTCTTCGGTTTGAGCGAAATCAAACTCGACCATTTTATCGCCCGCGTCATCGAGAAAAAAGAGTTCCTCCCCTCACTCCGCCATCTCCTCGAATCGGGAGAAAACGAGATCCAGCTCCTCACCGCCATCAGCGGATTTTTGACACAGCTTTATCTCTTTAACAGCGCTATCAAAATTCACGGTGTCGCCGATTCGGCTCTTGTACTGGGATACAAACTCCCGGGATTTGTCGAAAAAGAGCGTGCCGCCCTCTCGATTAAAATCTCCCCTGAGGGGTACAAACGGGGGATCAATCTCCTCCTCGATACCGAGTTAAAAATGAAATCAACGGGAAGTCCCGATCAAGAATCACTCCTCCTCTCCGCCCTACTCAAACTCCAAAGTGTGCTATAACCAAAACTTAAATTAAGCGGATTTTTAGTATAATCCGCGCGTTCCTTGCTCTTTGCAACACGACTGTCGTGCTGTATAACAACCATAAGGGGCGAACACCATAAGGAGACATACGCTATGAGACATTACGAAAACCTAGTAATCGTAAAACCTACTCTTACAGAAGAAGAGATTAAAAACACCATCGCTCTCGTTGAAGAAGTGATCACTGCAAACGGCGGTGAGATCGTTGCTCGCGACGCAATGGGAATGAAAAAATTAGCTTACCCGATCGAGAAAAATGTTCGCGGTTATTTCTACGTTATGTATTACAAATCTGCACCTGCTGCGATTGCTGAAATTGAACGTCGTTTTCGTATCAACGAAGAAATTTTACGTTTCGTAACAATGAAATACGATTCAAAACGTGAAATCGCAGCTTGGAACGGTATGGTTGAAAAAACCAAAAAACCTGCTCCGACTGCTGCTGTTGCTGAGAAAAAAGAAGAAGTAGCTTCTTAAGTCATTACAAGGAAAACCTATGTATAACAAAGTCATTTTGGTTGGAAATCTTACCCGAGATATCGAGCTTCGATATTCACAAAACGGTTCGGCAATTGCCAAAACCGCTATTGCAACCAGCCGTAAATTTACGGTAAACGGCGAGAAAAAAGAGGAGACATGTTTTGTCGATATCACTTTTTTCGGACGTTCAGGTGAAGTAGCCAACCAATACCTTCGCAAGGGTTCTAAAATCCTTGTTGAGGGGAGACTAAGTTTTGAACAATGGGTTGACCAAACCAGTGGCCAAAAGCGCTCCAAACACTCCGTTATCGTCGAAACGATGCAAATGCTAGATTCACGTAGCGAGGGTGGTTCTCAGGGCGGTTATAACGAATACAGCGATGCAGGTAACAGCGGCTATGATGCACCAGCACCAAAAGCGGCTTACACTCCTCCACCGTCGTATTCTAAACCCGCACCGGCAAGAATGCCGGAAAACAATCTCCCAGAGATTGATATAAACGAAGACGAAATTCCGTTTTAGAATAAGCACAAGGATAGAACCATGTCAGAAAAAAGAAAATACAAAAAACGTTATTGCAAATACTGCGAGCAAAAAGTTGATTTCATTGACTACAAAGATGTAGCTTCATTGAAATATTCACTCTCTGAGCGTTACAAAATCATGCCTCGTCGTCTTACAGGTAACTGTAAACGTCACCAAGACATGGTTACAATCGCTATCAAACAATCACGCGCAGCTGCGTTGATTCCTTACACTGTATCACGTAAAGTGATCGCCGGTGCTTCTTTCGATAACAACTAAGCATCAGCACCTCTAATGTCGGCATTTAGCCGACATACTTCTCCCTTCACACACTAATCTTTAATCTTTTTATTTAATCCATCCAACGTCTTGGATCATATCCCTCAGATGGACGTATAACTGCCGCTTTTTGAAGTTTTTTAATCAATGTAATAACATCCTTACCATCTACAGGACTTTGCTCTACAGAGCTGTTATCGTGCCGTATAAACCCATGTCGCTCATAAAAGTGTATTGCCGGAGAATCAGCCACAACACTAGCGCTTATCTGCTCATACAAAGCCCCTGCTTCAATAAAAAGCTGTTCCAACATTTGTGAACCTATCCCCTTCCCTCGAAATTCAGGAAGCACCGCTATAGTCAAAACAGGGGTACTGTCATCAATATAACCGTTTGAGCCGTGATCCGCATTTAAACGACGTATCCACACCGCTCCCGCAAGTTGATTGTCCACAAGGGCATATAAGCCTAAATCTTTACTGGTAAAGCCGTAGAACTCATTATAGATAGCAAGTTTTGGAATATCTGATACTTTTTTATCGACTTCATCTAAGCGCATCGCATAATGGAGCATGTCGGTGAGTATTTTTTGTTCGGAGGATCTAAGAAAATAAAGTGTTGGTTTCATAAACGAAAGTATACAGCAGCAATGCTAAGAGGTTGATTTTGAACATTTGTAAAAAGGCTGTTTAAATTGATTGTAAAGAAGAGGTTTTGAAGAGTTAAATCTGAGGCCAGGCGGCGACCTACGTTTCCACACCTGAAAGATGCAGTATTATGAGCGATGAGGGTCTTAGCTTCCGGGTTCGGAATGGGACCGGGCGTTTCCCCCTCTCTATAGCCACCTGAACACTCAGAAG
>DATDUY010000348.1:0-4034 GCA_035290165.1 Sulfuricurvum sp.
TGAACACGGTCGCGGTTTTGCCGTGGTAGCGGATGAAGTGCGTAAACTCGCCGAAAGAACCCAAAAAAGCCTTGTCGAGACCAATGCAACCGTTAATGTCATTGTCCAATCCATTATGGATATGTCAGAACAAATGAATAACAATGTTCACCGTATGGAAAAACTCTCCGCACTTTCCAGTGAGGTTGAATCCCATACCGAAATGGCAGTCAATACCCTTACGGCTACGGTTGAGGGGATGCACGAAGTGGCGCATAAAGCGGAAAGCAATACCAGACGCAATGACATTATCATTGATGAGATCAATAAAATCAGCGTTATGTCGGCATCCAATGTCCGAAATGTCGAAGAGATCGCAGCAGCAGCGGAACATCTACACCACGTAGCCGCAGAGATGACGGCACAAATTTCTACCTACCGAACATAAGTCATATATTTATTCTTTCCCAAAGAGAGTCACGGTATACTCATTCTTATGAAAACCGTCTCTTCCACTCTTTTATCCTCTTTTTCAGACGTTACTGCCGCCTTTACCTCGCGGCACGGCGGAGTCTCCAAAGCACCCTATGGTGATGCAAACCTCGCCTTTCATGTCGGAGACGACCCTATCGATGTTATCAAAAATCATGATTTGCTTGCCAATACCCTAGGTTATGATCGTCACTCTCTCATCCATATGCGTCAAATCCACTCCGATCAGATCGTTCTTGTCGATGAGACATTCAACTTCGACTCCCCTCCCGAATGCGATGCCCTTGTCACCAACCTCCCTAACACTCCACTAATGGTTATGAGCGCCGATTGTACAGGGATTTTGATCTATGACCCCATCCGTAAAGCGATAGGGGCAGTACATGCAGGACGTGCGGGGGCATTGAACGGCATCCTACCAAAAACGATTAAGGCGATGGAAAAAGAGTTTGGATGTACGCAAAGTGATCTTCGTATTGTTTTGGGTCCCTCCATCGGCGGATGCTGTTATGAGATCAATGAAACGATAGCTTCAGAGTGTGAGACGAAGGGGTATGCAAATGCATTGCGTAGAGCAGATGAGCGCGTTTTTTTAGATGTTAATACGATTCTTCTGGAGCAGTTAAAAGAGTTGAGAATAGAACATAGTGAGGCAATAGATCACTGCACCTCCTGTAGGTGCGGTGAATACTTTTCGTACCGAGCTGATGCTAGGCAAACGGGACGCCTCGCTGGGGTGATTATCCTCCGATAACCCGAACAGCCAACTGCTCAGGAAGAAGCCCCAAAGACTCTTCCACAAGGAGAGTATTGCCATGTTTGATAAATTCATCGTCGTATTCGAAACTCACCACCTGCACGTCGGTAATCTTCTCTTCGGATAACCACTCTAAGAGAGCGCTTCCGACTCCACCCATACGGGACGAATCACTGAAAACATACCATTGCTTATGCTTATGTGCCATTTGGTGCAACATTTGCGTATCGAGCGGTTTAACGAAGCGCAAATCGAGCAATGAAGGCTGTTCATCCATATAAGCCATCGTTTGCGCCGCACGTCCAACTCCGTTGCCGTATCCGATAAACAATCGATTGGAGCCGTTGGAAATAAGCAATTGAGATGTTCCTCTCTCATACGGAACCGACTCGATGAGATCAGATTCTGCAAATGCACCTCTCGGGTAACGGATGGCGCAAGGGTGCGCATACGTCGATGCAAAATCAACAATCTGATGAAAAGAGAGCTCATCACGCGGGGCACAAAGGGTCATATTAGGGATCAGACGTAAAAAGCTGATATCGTATGCCCCTTGGTGCGTTTCACCGTCTTCTCCGACGATTCCGGCACGATCAAGTGCAAAAACGACCGGTAAATCCATCAGACACACATCATGGATCACTTGGTCAAATCCCCGTTGCAAGAAGGTCGAGTAAATCGTACAAAACGGTTTAAATCCCTCTTTTGCCAAGGCTCCCATCGACGTTACAGCGTGCTGTTCGGCAATCGCAACATCCCAAAAACGTTCGGGATATTTCTCCATCAATGCTGACAACCCTGTCCCGCTCGGCATTGCTGCCGTAACACCGACAATTTTATCGTTCTTGATCGCCTGCTCCATCAGTGCATCCGCATAGATCTGCGTAGCGTTTTTAGTTGAACTTTTCGTGCAGGCTGTGCCGCTTTTAAGATCAAACGGTGAAACTCCGTGCCATTTTTCGTGTTTTCCCTCGGCGATCTCATACCCTTTCCCCTTAATGGTCTGGATATGAACGAGTACCGGTTTTCCCATCCCTTTGGCAATTTCAAAGGTATCGATCAGTGATTTGAGATCATGCCCGTCGATCGGTCCGATATACTCAATCCCCATCTCTTCGAACATAATCCCCGGGGTAATCAGTTTAAACGATTCTTCAAACCGTTTGGCAATATAGTGTGCCCCTTCCCCGAAGTTATCGACAAACTGCTCTGTTTTTCGTTTAAATCGCTGATAAAAAGGGCTGGCCATGGCAGAACTCAGCATTCGGCTGATGGCTCCGATCGGTTTGGCGATAGACATCTCATTGTCATTGAGGATAATCACCATAGGGTATTTACGATCACCCAGCTCATTCATCGCCTCATACGCCATCCCCGCCGACATAGCGCCATCTCCGATAAGTACGACGGGGATACGGCTCTCCTGCTCGTTTTTGAGGGCTATTGCCTTTGCCGCACCGACGCCCAAAGAGATAGAGGTCGAGCTGTGCCCCGCAACAAAATAATCTTTATCGGATTCAGAGGGTTTTGTGTAACCGCTAAGACCGTCAAATTGACGAAGGGTAGAGAACTCATCCCAACGATCGGTGAGGAGTTTATGGGCATACGATTGGTGAGAGACATCGAAAATAAAAGGGTCTTGTGCCGAATCAAAGACTTTGTGCATAGCCACGATAATCTCGGTAGCTCCGAGGGTAGAGCTTAAATGGCCGCCGTTGGTACTCACCACTTCTAAAATACGATCCCGTATTTTTTGAGAGAGTTCTTCCAGCTGGGGGAGAGTAAAATTTTTAATATTCATTATGATGCACTGTCCTAAAAATAATTCTATGTTCGAAGTCTATAGTATAAAAGTGAATGTTTGGAAAAAGGCTTTACGATTCAAGCAACAAGGAGCGTTTAAGTCTCTCATAACGTTTTTTTATCTCGGAATCGATATTCCCGACGTCGCTGATAGCAACTACCCCTCCGGCACTGATAGCACGATCAGATAATACCTCGACATGCGCGAGCGAACCCACTTTTTCGGAGATAAATCCATGATCGGCGGGATTAACCCGCAGCGTAATTTTAGACGCATCTTTGAGTTCTTCAATCAAATCGTTCGAAAGCTTCGCCGCTATTTTGGCACTGTGTTCAGTCGTTTCAATCCCGATAACCTCTTTGGCAATATCGAGAGCCGTATGGGTAAGCTCCTTTTGAATGGAACCCAGTGCGTTCGCATACTCTGCTGCGGCATTCTCCAGTGTCTTCACCGATGAAGCAAGCTGATCGTGTGATTGGGCACTTTGCCCTTCATTTTGGGATTTCTCTTGAGCAATACCGGCTTCTATCCCCTCTTGATACGCCCCTTTTTTTGCCTCTTCGAGTGCAAGTGCATGTTCTTCTTGGAGTGATTCAAGCCTCATCTGCATTTTAATCACATTGGAACTCATCTCATCGGCTTTTTTCATCAAAGACTCAATCAGCTCGTCCTTGGAAGATTTTGACTCTTCCGTTCTCTGTTCGCGAGGTTCCTCTTGTGATGAGATAGCATTGATTTCTTGGCTGGCTTCTCCGGCACTCAAACCGGAGAGAGATGAAAGAATTTTAAATTGGTATTTACTAATGGTATGCGCCCCTGCAGAATTATGCTGAATTACCACATCCATCTAGTCTACTCCACCATCTCTTCAGATTCGCCGAGCTGCAAGATACCCTGCTCTGCCAATGCCTGAACCGCATCAACAATTTTACGCTGAGCACTCTCAACCTCTTTCATTTTAACAGCACCCAAGAATTGGAGCTCTTCGATAAAAGCATCTTT
>DATDUY010000349.1:0-9395 GCA_035290165.1 Sulfuricurvum sp.
AACGTCATCGGGGTGATCATCAACAAATTTCGCGGTGATCGAACCCTCTTCGACGAAGGGGTGAATATTATCGAGGAGCGTTTCGGTATTCCCGTCCTCGGCGTCCTCCCCTATCTCCCCCTCAACCTCGGATTCGAAGACAGCCAAAGCCTCAAAAATTTTGTCCAGAACAAACCCCACCCCGCGAAAAAAATCGGGATCATCAACTACCCCACGATGAGCAACTACAACGATTTCGAACCCCTCATCGCCGATGAGAGTATCTTTGTCGAGTTCATCACCTCTAATGTTTCGCTGGAGAGTTTCGATCTTATCATCCTCCCCGGCAGCAAACGGGTGATCGAGGATTTGCGGTGGCTCAAAAAAACGGGGTTGTTTGACGCGCTCAAAGAGCGAAAAAAAGAGATTTTTGGGATTTGCGGCGGGTATCAGATGATGTTTGAGGAGATTATCGACGAGGAGTGTGTCGAAACGGCGGAACCAAGCCGTGAGTCGGGGCTTGGATTTATCGACGATGTGATCGTGTTTCAAAAAGAGAAAGTGCTCAAAAAGGGGCAATACGACCTTTTCGGCAAAACACGTAACGGATTTGAAATCCATCACGGGGTGAGTGAGAAATATCCGCTTCTCTACGAAAAGGGTCATATCAAAGGGACATTTGTTCACGGACTTTTTGAGGATGAGGCTTTTGAGGCGTATAAAAAAACAACTCTCGATGGTTTTATCGCGACGATGAGAGATGAGATCGATATGGAGAGAGTAATCGAGAGTATAAACGCGGTATAATAAACGACCGTTTTGAATAGGAATTTTATAACGAACAGACAATGATTAAATCCAAATACCTCCTTTACGCTTTTAAAACTACACACAATACACCTACCCAATATTGGTACGAAACAGATACACGATACTTCAAATCAACGAAGCCACCGAAAAATATTCTCGAAAACACGAATTTGGAATGTGACGGATTAAGCTCTGAAAACATTATCTCAAACCCATGGAAGCAGTGGGATAGCAACGATATTCAAAAGATCATGACCTCTAACGGTGTATGTATCAATTATCTCAAATCAACCGATAGTGATTTGATCCAAAAGCACGAGGATTTAAAACTGCTCGAACTTTACAGCGATTTGGTCGTAAATTTTGATATTTCGAGATCGTTCGGTTTCAATACCGTCAA
Organism: Sulfuricurvum sp.; assembly: GCA_035290165.1. GTDB lineage: Bacteria > Campylobacterota > Campylobacteria > Campylobacterales > Sulfurimonadaceae > Sulfuricurvum. Next base: position 1,190 of record DATDUY010000349.1, read on the forward strand.
AAAATGGCATAAGCGTGTTTTTGAATCGATCTATCCATTTGCGGGAGAACTCAGAACAGTCGAGATGAGCAAAGGAGATTGCCTCGAAGCGTGGACGTGGAGACTTGAATTTCTCAATGGACTACCCGATTTGAACATTCTAATCAAAGAAGTTTCTAAAAAACGATATGAAGATATAGAATCGATCACAGCGGATTTATCCCGTTTGTTGAGCGAGTTTTTGTTTATCCACCCTTTTCGAGAGGGAAATGGACGGATTAGCCGACTTTTGGGTGATATTATTTTGGCAAAAAACGGATTGCCCATGATCGGACTCAATCTCAAAAGCGGTGATAATTATATTCAGAAAGTACATGAAGGGTATAACTGCAACTATGAGCCGCTACAGCAATTATTGATCGATAAAATCGAAGAAGAGATTAGGAATGGATAAGTTTATAATGCTCTTTCAGCTCTTTTTTGGTGGTTTTAGAACCTTCCGCTTTGGCAGAAGTATAAACCGAATTGACGATCATCGTTTCCCGCTTTTTAGCGGTAGAGAAAAATTTATTGGTATTGGCGATAGTTTTTTTCATAAAAATCCCTTTTTGTACCCTAGAAAATGTACTTTAACTACGCTGGTTCAACGAACGAAAATAGTACCATGTTTTTGTTATATCGGCGTTAATAAAGTTAAATTAATTAAAGATATTTGCTATGTCCTATAAAAAATGGTTCGACGCCCACGCCCAAAAACACAAAGCGATTATGGAAAAGCTGACCCATCTCAGCGATGAGGAGGTGATAGCGTATTTTCGATTTGAAAACATGGTGAAAAATGAGTTGGATTGTTGCCCTCTCTTTGCCGAAAATAAAAAATGCCACGATACGCAAGAGTTAAACTGCTACCTCTGCGCCTGTCCGAATTTTAGATTCAAGGATACGGGTTTCTCCGTCGAAGAGGGGAAAACACTATTTAGCACCTGTTCCATCGAGAGTCCCGACGGAGACCGTTATGTGAGCGAGTCCGCCATCCACCAAAACTGCGCGGGGTGTATCGTCCCCCATAGAGAGAGCTACATAAAAAAAGTATTCGACCGTGACTGGCTCACCATTATGAAAGAGGTGCCGTGTGAATAAGATATATTTAGGGATAAAATTTGCCTTGAGCTACTTTACCCTTCTCCCCATCCGTTTCCGCGCCGAAGATGATCTTTCTCATCCGCGCGTCCTCAAATCGATGCTCCTTAGCCTCCCGTTTGTCGGAGCTCTTTTAGCCTCCCTCTCTATCGGGATTTTTATGGGATTGGAGTCGCTGGGGTGGCTGGGGGCACTGATCGCCGCCGTGGCGTATATGGTGCTGTACGGTTTTATCCACACCGAAGCGGTGATCGATGTTGCCGATGCGGTATATGCGGCGCATAGCGGAAAAGCCCCTTATGAGATCATCAAAGATCCTACCGTCGGAGCGATGGGCGTGTTGTACGGAGTGAGCTTTACCCTCCTCAAAATCGCGGCACTCTCAACGCTTCTGATACACCATCTCTTTCTCCCCTTTGTTGCCATCGCCCTCATCAGCCGAGTGGGGCTTTTGGTACTTATCCGTACGTATGAATTTCGCTCATCGTTTGTTTCACAGCTTCATGCGAATCTCCGACTATTTCCGCTGATACTTCTGATTGCTGTGTGTGGAGCAGTAGGATTTTATCTCCTCTCATGGCTCTTTTTCGGCCTCTTTATCGTGGGGATACTCACGGCGTTGTTCCTCTCTGCTTTAGCGAAAAAAGCACTCGGCTTTATCAACGGCGATGTACTGGGGATGTCGTTGGAAGGCTCTGAACTGATTTTAATCCTCACGGCATTGCTAACATGTCGCTAACACTGTTACGCCACGCACCGCTTAGTGCAGAGTATCACGGACGGTATATCGGGCACACCGATCTCTTTATCGATTCTGAGCTGTTTTCCCCGATCATTTTGCCGCATACCTACGATCTAGTCTACTCTTCCGATCTATGCCGATGCACCCAAACACTTGAAACTCTCGGGTATTCTGATTTTAAAACGGACGAACGTTTGCGGGAAGTAGCTTTTAAAAAGCACTTTGAGGGGAAAAGTTTTGAGGAGATCGAGCAGATGGAGAGCTATGCTCCCCGATTTTTGGAATCACAGGAGCACTGGCACACCTTTATATGCGAAGAGAGGATTGAGGATTTCCGGGGACGCATACAATCATTTTTAGAAGAACTATCACCTAAACACAATATTTTAGTGTGCTCCCACGCGGGGACGATTCGGGAGATTCTTTCTCTCTTAAAAAGCGAACCTAAACGTCTGGATTACCTAGAGTATACGATTGTTACGGTAAAATAGAGTCAAATAATTGAAGGGGTGCTTATGCGATATGCGGTCTTTATGCTATTGCTTAGTGTGACACTTATCAGCGCACCTCTTCCCATCACTTTCAGCGGCAATGAAAAAATCAGTTCCGATCAACTCTATGGCGTATTGGGGTTACGAAAGCCTTATGGAATCGAAGTATGGGAAGATCAACCCGCTATCGAACCCATCGCAATCTCTCAAAGTGTGTCGGCTCTCATCAGCTTTTACAAATCCAAAGGGTTTTATCACGCCCGTATCACCTCCGAGACAACCGAAAAAGAGGTTGTTTTCAAAATTCAGGAGAACGATCCTATCCTCATCGGGGATATTCAGGTCAACAGCCCTCTGGATATCAAATCGGCTATTTCGCTTCATACGGAGGAGCTGTTTGATCAGGAGGCTTTTTCCGAGTCAAAATCGGCGATTAAAAAGCGTTACGGCGACGCGGGTTATTGCAATGCACAGTTCAACACCAAAGCATGGGTCGATATTGAAACCGATCGTGCCTATCTCCTCTTTGAAGCTACTCCGGGAGATGTGTGTACCTTTGGTGCAATCAGTGTCGAATCTTCCTCTAACATCGACGGCGAACTTACCGCGTCGATGCTTCGGTTTGAGGAAGGAGATCCTTACAGCGTGGAAGCGATTCGGCTGAGTTACGAAGCCCTTTATGCCCAAGAGGGGATTGCCCGTGTGGTTATTAACGACAATGAACGCAACGGCAGCATCGTCCCTATCAGCCTCAACATAGAGGAGGCGGAACGTCCGATCCGATTTACCGCCGGTTTAGGATACAGCAGTGATCAGGGATTCGCGGCACAAACAGGGCTAAAACACCGTAACTTTTTCGGCGATCTCAAAACTCTCTCCCTTGATGTGCGTTATTCACAAATCAAACAAGAAGCGTCGGGAAGTGTTGCTCTGCCGCTTCGCAATCGAGGAACATTAGGGGGGGAGATCGGTTATACCAACGAAATATTTGACGGGTATAAAACCGAAAGTACCTACGAAAAGTTAACGGCAAAATATCAAGACACTCCCGCCTCTGCACTGGTGGGAGTATTGTTTGATGAGGTGAAAACATATGAATCAAAAGATACTGCTACCTTTCCTAATTCCAAACTCTTCATCACCTCACCGCTGGGGGAGATCAATTATGATACGCGCGACAAACCGCTGGAACCGTCAAAAGGGTACTGGCTCAATGCAAAATTGAGCGGATCGCTTCAATCGATTGTTGTTTCCGATGCCACCTATTTTAAAAGTCTCCTCTCCGGTGCCTACATCACCAGCATCGATGAACATGTTTTCGGTGCCAAGCTCAAATGGGGAACACTGCGGTTATACGACGGAGAAATTCCCTCTTCGTATCATTTTTATGCAGGGGGGATGAACTCCAACCGCGCCTATACCTACCGTGATCTAGGGCCTAAAAACAGCAGCGGCGATCCTATCGGATTTTCATCGCTTGTTGAGGGGTCGCTTGAATATCGTTTTCCGATATCGGGAGAATTTCGAGGAGTCTTGTTCAGTGATCTCACCTTTGCCTCTGAAAAAACAATCCCTGATTATGCCAATGAAGGGTATTTAGGGGTTGGGGGAGGGCTTCGCTACGTTACCCCTGTCGGTCCTATCGCGATTGATGTGGGATTTGATCCCGATGATACAGGCCAATACGCTATCCATTTTCGAATCGGAGAGCTGTTTTGAAACGATTTTTATCTCTACCATGGCGTAAATGGTTCAAGCACCTCTTTCTAACGGCTCATTTTCTCCTCTACGGTTCTATTCTTGTCGCTTCTGCGGCACTTTACATCGCCTTCCGCCCCGATGGTCTTACTATCGTCAATACCTATTTTCTCGAACCCTTCGGTATCCACTACTCCCATGCCGAGGGGTCATTGATTGAAGGGTTTACCCTCCATGATCTTCGCAGTGAAACCATGGAAGCCAAAACGTTTGTTCTCAAATACAACCTTGTCAAAATGTTAGAGGGGAAGCATACGATCGATTCGGTAAAAATCGACGGATTGCGTCTCCATTTGGACGACTTTATGAGCGAGGATGAGAGCATTTGGCCGTTTCCGACGTTTAAACTTAGCGAGGTTACGATTACCAATCTCCAGCTTATCAGCTCCTATCCTATTGAGCTTGATATCTATGCGAAAAACGGGACATACGATGGAGATAACCTGAGCTTCGCCGCTTTAAACGCAACCCTGAAATCTCGGTATGCGAGCGGTGCGATTCACGGTGTTGTCCGTAATAATTCCCTCACGGGAGTCAGTGACATCTATCCCAATGCCGCTGAACTTGCCCCCTATAGCGGACAATTTACGACACTTCCGAGTGTTCTGCGTGTCACTATTACGGAGCTCTCAGACGAAAAAGCTCTTTTGCGTACGGCGCTTGATTCGTTGGAATCAAAACAAGATCCTGAGATTCATGCCAAAGCGATTACCCTCGATTTCAGCTATCGCTATGAAAACGGCTATTTCGATATCAATGCCCTCTACTCTCTCCTTCGTCGTTCAGATACGATGCAAACGTCTCAGCACCTTCGCTATAGCCTTGAGGGGAGAACTTCGAGCGAATTTGAGGGGCATATCACCTCGATCCACCCGCTCCCTTCCAACGTACTGCGCGGAGAATTTAGCGATGGCACTGACGGATTTATCGGCAAGCTTACCCTTGATGGGAGTATCCTAAATTTTACCAGTAAAGATTACGACCGTTTTAACTGGAAACTCCAAAGTAACCACCAAAATCTAACTTTTATTAAAACCTTACCGGAAGCCATCCGTACCTCTCCCCTCCGTTTCGGCGGAGAAGGGAGCTATCTCCTTAGTACGGACACACTAAAAGGAAAAGTTGACGCCGCACACAGTCATGCCCTCTTTAACGGATCTTTTTCAACTCAAAGCGGGCATCACGCATTAGATGGCAATCTCACCCTCCCGAGGGATGCGGCACTGTGGAAAAACTGGGGACACAAACCGCCGGAGCATCTTAACCTCTCGTTGCGCGATGAGTTTAATGCGACACGACTCACCCTTTCAGGCGATTCGTTGGCGCTCTCAGCGGTCGTATCGGGTGAAAAACTCCAAGGCTCCGGCAACTATCTGGGTACTTTCTTTGAAATGAGCGGTTCTTTGACATCGATTCAAAGCCGTGTCGATATCGAAACCCTTACCCCATCACTGTTTGCTACCCTCTCAAAACTCCGTCCGATTGAATTGCATAAGGGGGAATACTACGATGCCGAAATTCGGACTAAAAGCCGAATAACGCTTGGTGACACCCTGAGTATCCAAAGTGATATAAAAATCCCGTGGTACGCTGCCGTACTTGACTCTAAACGGGCTTACGGAGGGACGGACGGCTCTGTTAGTGTAGAGTATCATGATGGAAACATTACCGTAGATAGCTACCGTTTTGAAATTGCCAACCACACTATAACCACCGATAAGAGATCGTATTTGCATCTCAATTCCAAGGGAGAGGTTATCATTGATGAGCTGTGGGTATTTGACACCCTGCTGCTTACCGGAAGCATAAAATCGGATTTGAGTGCTTCGATGCGGCTTCGTTCAGATCGATTTAGTTATATAGGTCCCGAAGGGAGTGCTCACGCCTCTGCTGATCTTACCTACGAACGCGATGCCGAGGCAAACCAGAATCTCAGCGGGGTGTTAAATATTCTTGATGCGACTATCACTTACTTACCGTTTCAGGAGTTTAAAGTTATGGATGATGATATTATCATTATCCAAGATGTTCGCCCTCCAAGCAATGCAAAATTTTCAACAAATGTACATGTTACTGCAAGCGAAGCGATCCGTTTTAAAACCAAAGAGCTTAACCTGCAGCTTATTCCCGATATCACCCTATGGAAAGAGCCTACCGAAGCGATGCAAATTTTGGGGATGATTACAATTCCCTCAGGGAGTGCAACTACGGCAGGGAAAGCGTTTGCCATAAAGCACTCAGAGATCTATTTCGGCGGCGATCTCCCCATCAACCCTTATCTCAACCTTACCATAGGACATGAAGTCGATTACAAAAAAATCCTTATTTATGTCACCCATACTCTTGATTCACCGATTTTCCTCTTTAGCTCTGATCCGGTGATGAGCCAAAACGATATTATGAGTTATATCCTTTTCGGCGGTCCTGCAAATACCACGTCAGGAGGAGACAGCTCGACGACTACGGTACGTGCCAATGCTACCAATTTTATGTTGGGAGCGGGGCTAAAAGGGCTAATCACCGGAGCAACGAAACTTCAAATCGATACGATGAATATTCTCACCACCGCTGAGGGGGGGATGGGATTTGAGGTGGGAGCCCGTCTCAACAAAGATTTAAGGGTTCTTTATAAAAATGATACCGTCTCCAGTGTCCTCATCCAATACTCACTTAATCGATGGCTCCGTTTAGAAGCAGATGTTCATGAGCTTGGGCAGGGGATAAATGCCATCTATATCAAAGATTTTCACGATTTTCTCCCCCATAATCCCCCTAAAAAGAGATAAATCTTGATATCTGTCAAGCGATAGGAGTGTTGATCCCTTTATACTGTCATCATTAAAAGCCTAAAGGAATAGTTATGATTTTAGAATTTATGAGAGACGATCACCGCGCATGTGATCATTATTATACCGAAGCTGAGAATGCGTTAGCGGCAAAAAAAACAGAAGAGGCGAAAGAGCTCTTTGATCTGTTTTATCGTGCTACCAACCACCATTTCGATATGGAAGAGCGTGAACTCTTTATTACCTTTGAAAAACGGACGGGGATGATGGGGGGGCCGACGCAGATGATGCGTTACGAGCACCAACAACTTCGCAGTCTTTTAGAGTCAATGCGTTTGGCATTGTCGGAAAATCGGACGGATGATTTCTTTGGAATCGGTGAATCTATGATGATTATGCTTCAGCAGCATAATATGAAAGAGGAGCAGATGCTTTATCCTATGATTGATCGTACCTTGGGAAGTGATGGAGAGTTAATGGTTCAAACCCTAAAGGATATGGCACGATGATCCTCCTCGACACCCGCTCCCTTGATCACCCCGTTCCGCTAGAGATGGCGGTGGAAGCATTCAAAAAACTTACGGGTGATGAGGTGATTCACATGATCCACCGCCGCGAACCGATCCCTCTCTTTGAGATCATTGTAAAAAACGGCGGTCGATATCTCAGTGTCATGGAAAGTGAAAATCTTTGGCATATCTATATCACCCGTAGTCCTACGATAGAATTGGAACATACCCATGTATAACGGACTTTCCCTCGATCAGGCTCCCCCTATTTCGGTCGTGTTGCGTTTTTTCCTCACCGTTCCCGTATTTGGGATTCTTCTTGCTTTAATTGTATTTTTTAATCCTCATGCTGTGTTGACACCTGCGCATCCCCTCTCCCTTGCGGCGATTCATGTGATGTTTTTAGGGGTTATTTCTATGAGTATGTTTGGTGCGCTGTTTCAAATGCAGAGTGTCTTAGGGGGGCGACCTATCCCATCGGCTTTAGGTAACGCCTTTTTGATTCACCTCTTTTTAGTGATCGGGATACTTTCCCTCTCTGGAGCATTTATTTTTGGGCTCTCTGTACTTTTTGTTGTTGCATCGGTATTTTTGGGGGCATCGATCTTTTATGCGGCTAATCTCATCCTCCCGCTCCTTTTTGGCGGGATAACCCACGATACCCTTCGCGGAATGCGGCTCGCCCTTATGGCGCTCACCCTCACCGCTGTGCTTGGGATTGTTATGGCGAGCGAGTATGCCAATCTCTCTTTTAGCGCATCCCATGATGCGATCCGTTCCGCACACTATTCACTCGGGCTT
>DATDUY010000350.1:0-9080 GCA_035290165.1 Sulfuricurvum sp.
AAAAATGATTCGCCGATCTGATATGGAACATGCGGCAAATGATGAAGATCACCACAAATACAATGAAGAATTCTATTGTATGAATAAAGCGACCGGTAAAGTCGCTTTGATGCCGGGTACAGAGGGGAGCAGTGAAAAATCACTCCGCCTTGATGATCACGGTATCGTTCCGGAACTCGAAGGAACATGGACGATTACCGATATACACGGTCACAAACGTGAAGTGACGACGGTATTTGAAATGCTTAAAAAATCGGCGGCAAAATTCAGCCCTGAATCGATCCAAGAAGTGACCGGTGTTCACCCTGATACGACACGTCAGCTTGCTCGCGATATCGCAATCCCTAAAGTGGTTGAGATCACTACCGGATTCTCGTTGAACAAATATTTCAACGGTGTTATGACCATTTGGAACGTTGCTTCTATCTGTGGTTTGACAGGTCGTATGGGACCATACGGCGGTATCAATACGGAAAATGAATTTACCCTCTCAGGTTTGGGTGCACTTTCTGGATTTAGCGGCAAATACAACGCCCGTTTCGGATCCGGTTTCGTCGGTGAGTTCGTATTTGGTGACGGTATGAAAACGTTTGATCAGTACTTCAGTGACAAAGACGTCAAGCGTGCCCAAAACGGCATGTCTAAAAAAGAGTACATGGCGGTATTGGGCGAAATGCTTAAATCAGGTGAAAACGATAAAGTGAATCAGGCTTCTAAACACGGTAATGTGAATAAACCGTGGTGGCAGCCCGATTGTGCCCTTATCGTAGCCGACTCAAAATTCCGTCGTAACAAAGGGAATGAGTACCGTAAAGCGTTCTTGAACAAAACGAAATTCTACGCATACGTAGACTATCGTATGTCGGAAGCGGCACAATATGCTGATATCCTTCTCCCTGCGAAATCACACTATGAGGTGTATGACCTTCGTACAAGTCCGGGTTATCACCGTTTTACCAACTTGGCTCAGCCGGTTGCAAACATCAAAAATATCGGTGAATCGATGGATGAATGGTCTATGTTTACCTTCCTTGCTAAAAAAATGGAAGAGTTGGCAAACCGACCTGAAAACATTGCAAAAGCAAAAGTACCGGATCACAAAAAATTCGCGAAACCGGGCTTCCATGATTTGACGATTTTCCACAAAGAGTTCACTAATACCGATGCCGAGTCTGAGGGTGCGGGTGAAGTGTATCTCGGTACCGACAAAATGGCAGTACAAGCAGCTCTAGAGAAATGTGAGCAGTATGAGCCGTGGACGATGGAAAAAATGTACAAAGTGGGCGGATTCTTGCTGATCAATGAAAAAGCGGCAAAATCTTCACCGTTGTACTCGGATCGTCCGTTTAACTCGAACGAAGACCATTTGTATAAAATGGAGCGTCTTGAGACCCTTTCAGGGCGTCAAACATTTTACGTTGACCATGAGATGTACATTAAAATGGGTGCGGCAACTAATACAGGTATGGAAGGGATCCGTCCACAAACGGAAGACTATCCGTATGTATTCATGACACCGCACGCACGTTGGTCAATCCACTCGAATTACAAAACATCACGTACATTATTGCGTCTTCAGCGCGGTGTTCCTGCTGCGCAAGTGAATCGTGTGGTTGCAGAAGCCAAAGGGATTAAAGACGGCGATACTATCCGTATTTTCAATGCTCTCGGTGAGTTCTATGCAATGGCAAAACTCTCCTCTTCCGCTCCGGCTGATGGGTTGGTTTTGGAGCATGGATGGGAACCGTACATGTATTTGAAAAACAAAGGGCATAATGAAGTTGTACCAACGGCATTGAACCTTCTTGAAATGGCAGACGGATGGGGGCACCTTAAATTTGGTGGCCTTTGGGACGGTAATCAGTACGCTTATGATGGCGCCGTGAATTACGAAAAAGCAAAAGACGTACAGTATTAAGGGGTTTAGATGTCTAAAAGACAATTAGCAATGGTAATGGACCTGAACAAATGTATCGGGTGCCAAACATGTACCGTAGCATGTAAAACGCAATGGACGAACCGTAACGGTCGTGAATATATGTATTGGAATAACGTCGAGACCTATCCAGGTACCGGTTATCCAAAAAACTGGATGGAGCTGGGCGGCGGATTTGACGCTGCCGGTGACCTTCAGCCGGGTGTAATCCCTAACCTCGAAGCCGATTACGGGGTACCTTGGGATTATAACTATGAATCATTGATGGGCGGACAAAGCGACAGCAATACGTTTCATCCTCACATTTCTCCGACATGGGGACCGAACTGGGATGAGGATGAAGGTGCGGGAGCATTCCCGCAAGATAACTATTTCTTCTATCTTCCGCGTATTTGTAACCACTGTACAAATCCGGGCTGTTTGAGCGCGTGTCCTCGTGATGCGATCTTCAAACGTGAAGAAGACGGAGTTGTATTGGTTGACTTGGACCGTTGTCAAGGGTACCGCTATTGTATCGCGGGATGTCCTTACAAAAAAATCTATTTCAATCCGAAAATCTCTAAATCTGAGAAATGTATCCTATGTTTCCCACGTATCGAGCAGGGGTTACCGCCGGCATGTGCGCAGCAGTGTGTCGGACGTATCCGTTTTGTCGGATTCTTGGATGATGAAGAGTCACAAGTGCACAAATTGGTACACAAATACAAAGTAGCATTGGGTCTTCGTTCTGACTACGGTACACAGCCGAATGTATACTATATCCCTCCGACCGAATCTCCGGCGAAATTTGACGCCGAGGGTAAAATCATCGAGGGTTCAACCCGTCTTCCGATTGGTGAACTTGAGAAATTGTTCGGACCGGAAGTTCATGATGCGATTAAAACACTTAAAGCTGAGATGAAAAAACGTAAAGAGACCGGTGTAAGTGAACTTATGGATCTATTGATCGCATACCAACACTCCGATATGTTCCGTCTTGATAACAACTATTATCAGCAAGTGGCGAAAGAGAATAAACGCAATCCATTGGCACCGGTCGATACGCGTTACATCGCCGGTAAGTTTACAAAAGCTGGAGGACACCACTAATGAAAAAGCTTCTTACCACCATTCTTTCATTGGGTGTTGCCGCTTCTGCGGCACTCGCGGCTGATCCTGCGATTACAGCGCTTAAAGTATCTGAACCTCTGGATACAGTCAAAGCCGATTCAGCACTATGGTCAAAAGCGAAGTTTGAAACCGTAATGCTTTATCCGCAAACAGCGATCTATATGAACGATAAAAAAGCCAATGCGCTTCCTGAAAATGTAAATCCAAAAGCAAAAAAAGTGCAAGTCGCAGCACTGTATGACGGAAAAAATATCGCCTTGCTTGTCAAGTGGGCTGACGGTACGAAAGATGTTCAATCGAATGTTTCGACAACCTCTTACAGTGACGGTTTTGCAGTCCAATTCGCTGGAATATCGAAAGTACCTCAAGTACTTCCGTATATCGGAATGGGTTCTGAAGGACGTCCGGTAGTCGTACATCTTCAAAAAGCAATGGAAAAAGTGTATGAGCCAAACGGCAATAAAGACGTAGCCCACCAAATCAACCGCCAGCAGACGGGTGTATTCGGTCAAGAATTGGCTGAGTTCGATGCGAAAGTGGCAGCTTTGGCAAATCATGACTATGAGAAAGTTTTTGTCGGAGAAGGATACCGTTCTTTGACCGAAATCAAAGACGGTTCTGTAAAATCCAGTGCAGCTATGACGTATGGATCGAACGGTTGGAGTGGAACACTGAGCCGCCCTCTCAAAGACGCGTATGTCAATTTGAACGGAACCGTTCCGGTTTCGATCGCGGTATGGGACGGTTCAAAAATGGGTCGTAACGGTATCAAAAATCTAAGTCCATGGATCGCCATTAATCTTGAAGGGCAAAAATCGAATGCAGCAATGCTCACCGAACTGACAACCGATCCAAAAGGTAATGCGGTAAAAGGTAAAGAAGCTGCTGCCGCAAACGGATGTAACGGATGTCACCAAATCGTGACGACTGATCCGACGTCATTTTTGGCACCGTCACTGAAATATGTCGGGGGTTATTCTTCGGTTGCCTATTTACGTGAGTCAATCGTAAAACCCTCAGCGGTTGTCGTACCGGGATATAACCGTAATGCGCACGCAAACACCCCTTGGTACAACATTGAAAAAGGGAAACGTGTCTCTACGATGACCGATTATAGTTTCTTGGATAAAGAGACGGTTGATGATATCGTAGCGTATCTCAAATCTCTCAAAGCGGAGGTAGAATAATGAAAAAAGTAGCATTACTATGTGCTGCACTGGTTTTCAGTGCATTCGCCAATGAACCAGAAGAGTTTGAAGGTCTCCTAACCACTCCGGGATGTGCCGCTCAAGGGGCATTCGCTGATTGTTATTTGGAAAACTATGTGTGCGGTTCAGACGGCTGTTTTAGAACAACCGAAGCGGGTGTAACAACTAAAGATGCGAAGTATGCATTGTATCAGCACAATACGGGGAAAGTCTATACGATTGATACCACTAAATTGAAACTTTCTGAAATGCGTGAGGGGATCAATAAAAACGGTGTTGTCGTTATAGGCACTCTTGATGCAGCAACCAATACAATTAATGCGACGGAATTTAAATCTCCGCCTCCACCTAAAAAATCGTTCTTTAAAGGGTGTTTATAACACCTCCCTAACCCCGCTGGGGTTAGAACCTTAATTGTCTAAACTTTGCTGTCTCAAAGTCCTCCTATGACACAATCCCTTACTTTTTTTCAGGAATATGTATGAATAATGAATATCGGCTCTATATCTATGCTTTTTTGTCTCGTGTGATGAGTGATACACCTGACCGTCGTTTTATCAATGATCTCAAGAACAATACGTCACTTTTAGAGATTATCGGTGAAGAGACAGAGCAATGGGTGAATTCTACGGATATCGAAGAACTGTACGATCAACTCAATACCGATTACACATCGATGTATATACTCAATACACAGCCTGTAGAATCATTTGTCTTGGATGCTAAGAATGAGACGCTAGTCGGGCTTCAAAATCCCGTTATGGCATTTTATTTTAATCACGGATTTGAAGTGAATATGGATCAAACGCAAATTATGGCACCGGATCATTTGGGAATCGAGTTTGCCTTTATGCAGACATTGGTTTATCGTAATGAGGAGAAGTCGCAATTTGATTTTCTTGATCAGCACATATTCCCGTGGGTAGTTCCCTATATGATGGGGATGAAGAGTATGGCAGACACGCCGTTTTATCGGGATATATGTGATTTTATCGTCGAGTTTTTAAGTGCCGATTATGAGTATTTGTCGCAAGGATCTACCAATGGGTAATATGAATTTCGTACAAAAGAGCAATCTTTTCAGTTTTACGGCAACCCGCTGTCTGCGAAATGAGTATTTTCATAACGATTGCAGAATCTGTATCGACATTTGTCCCAAGGGGGCTTTTCATATCGTTCGTAATAAATTGACTTTGTTTGAGAATGAGTGTGTTGAGTGTGCAGGATGCATCGGAAGCTGCCCAAGCGAGGCGCTGGAGATAGAGAGTTTCGATCCGAACGGATATGCGGCATCGTATCAGTACATCGAAGAAGCTCCGGTACTCTCATGCAAAGTAACGACACCGTGTTTAGGTGTATTTGATGTAGAGCATTTTGGTGTAATGGCACTGCGCGGTGAGCGAAACGTAACCTGCGATATGAGCCACTGTGGCGGATGTGTTCTTAACGAAAGCGGAAAACTAGAAGAAGAAATCCGCTTAAAAATCGCTGCAACAAATCAATTTTTAGAGACAATAGAAACTCCTCACCGCATTGAAACCATCGATGAAAAAGAGGAGCAAGCCTCTCGCCGTGCCCTTTTCCGTAAAGGGTTTGAGAAAGTGAAAGAGTCTCTGGTTGAAGAGTCGGTTGCTCATGTATCAATGACAACGGCACACCATAAACTGCCGGATCAAAAGATGCCGCTGAAGCGGATATTGCTCAAAAACTCCCTCAAAGAGATTGTGGGCGGATTGGAGATGACACAATTTTCGGAAAGCTCTCCCTTATTTTTTAACAAACAGATCAGTTTTGAAGCATGCACGAACTGCGGTGATTGCACACAGTTTTGTCCGACGGACGCTCTTTTCCCCACATCCGATAAACAGGGGATCTATTTCTCGCAGGGCAAGTGTATCGGATGCGGTATCTGTGAAGATATCTGCAAACCTAAAGCCATAACTAAAAAAGAGGGATTTGATCTAGTAAGCATTGCCTTTGATCGGGCAGAAGAGATGGTTCATTATGAGATGGTGACATGCCATGAATGCCGCTGTCCTTACCCGTACAAAGGGGGCGATCCTGTATGTGATCGCTGTGAGGGCTTTATGAAAAACAACGCCAATATGTTTACACTCGCGCGGGATATGTAATCCCCGCTATTTTTTATCCATAACCTCTTTTGCCCCCTTAATGGCACCGTTCATAGCTGATTTGGCAACACTCCAAGCACGCACACCCATCGCCTTTGCCTCTTGAGCTGATTTGGATTTGAGGAGCTTATTTCCTTGCTCTGTTACTCCGCGCTTCAGTTTCGAGAGACGGGTACGTAACAACTCTACCGTTTCTTTAGAGAGGTGTTTTATCTCTTCCGTATCAAAACGGATATCTTGGCTGGCTGATTCTAGCTTGGCAATCATAGCGGGTGCATTGCGATGGCTGAGAGAGTGAATCACCTGAGTAAACAGTGTATCAATATGGTCGAGCTCATTTTCGATGGTTTTGTACTCGTCGCGATAGAGTGCTTTTACCTCTTCGGGGACATAGAGGAGGTACTGATGGAATTTCTCAATTGATTTATAGAGGGCGGATCGAATACCGAGCAAAGTGCCTCGTAAAAGTGTATCGGCTTGATTCGGCGTTGCTTCGGCAAGGTTGAGTGCCGTTTGTATAATACTTGCCAAAATTCGGCGTATACGGATGGCATTGAGGACATTGGCATTAAGTGTTTCGAAGGTGATCTCTTTGATAATTTCATGGACGGTCTCTTCGATGTCTGAACCGCGCTCTAAGGTAGTGATAATAGCACTCTCTACCATCTCTTCGAGAATATCGAGAAGATCGACCGACTGGATTTTGATTTGGTGAAGTTTCTCCAGCATAGGATCGTTATTAGTGAACATTTTTTCCAATACTTCAAAGAAACGGTATTTTAGCTGTTGAAGCTCATCGCTTTTACGGGCAATGTGGCGCTCTATCTGCTCTTTTTGCACCATCAGCGCTTCGAGTTCGTTGTGGAGGGAGGAAGTTGTCTCTTTTAACGTTTTTAGGGTTACTTCACGCAGCTCTTGAAGGGTTAAATCTGTGGGATTTAAGTCTGAGTAGCGTGATTGAAGCTCTTTGGAAAATGTGTCTGTTTTCATCACTCGATCCTTTATAGTACCATTTTGATGTGGGGATGTGCTTTGAGCGTTTCGTAAAAATAGGTTCGTTCATCTTCATTATGAACCAATAACTCTAAGTTCATGCTGATGTATTTCCCGCCACGACTTGTATTGGAGGGAATTAAAGAATACTCTCTTTCACAGAATATTTCCAGCGCAGCAATTTCTATCCCTGCTCGCTCAGAGGCAACGACCTTATAACACCATCTGCAAGGGTAGGTCAGTTCCAGCTTTTGCGTTTCATCGTTGATAATTACCACTTTTGCCTCCTGATTTGGTTTCAAGCTGGATGGGACCGATCACCATCGATTTGTCGATCGCTTTGAGCATGTCATAGATTGTGAGCAAACCGATACTCGTTCCTGTGAGCGCTTCCATCTCGACCCCTGTCTGACCACTCAGTTTAGCCGTGACACTCAGGCGGAATCCCGGTAACTCGGGAAGCTCGTCAATGTCACAGTTGACACCGCTGAGGTTAAGGGGGTGGCACATCGGGATAATATCTGAGGTTTTTTTTGTCCCCATGATAGCGGCAATAACGGCGGTTTGGAGAACAGGCCCTTTTTTAGCTGTTTGGTTGACAACCGCATCATAGGCATCTTGGCTCATGGTAATGAGTCCGCTGGCTACAGCGATGCGGGATGTCGTAGTTTTGTCCGAGACATCGACCATTTTCGGGCGGTCACGCTCATCGAGATGGGTTAAATTCATTGGATTCTCTTTTGTAATTCTTTTTATTATTATAGCCCAGAGAGGTAAATTCGGATGTGATTAAAAAATAATCATAGTGATGATAAAAATTGGGCTATAGTTTTGCCATAAAAGGGGGAAGTTATCATGCAAAATTTAGTACGAAGTTACGCCGCGAATGCCCTGTTAATTGAAAAATTTATCCTTACATCTTTGGGAAGAGTCAGCTTAAAGACGTTTAATGTACAACTTGCAGAGCGGCTTTATAAAACATTTCCGAGTCTGGAACTTGTGTATAAATGCGATGAAGGATTTGTCCAAAATTCGCCCAATATCTATGCCGATCGTGAAGAGGCACATCATGCCGGAGTGGATAGAGCGTATCTGGTGGATGAGGTAGCGATTCAAAAAGGGTATCACGTCAGTGAACCGTATATCTCAACAGCGACGGGACATTTATGTATTACCGTGATCTATGCGGTCGGAGACGGGTATCTGTTTTTGGATTTTCGAGTGCGGAGCTTGTTGGAGCGTTTTGATCTTATCGAGAAAAATGATATTTTTAAACGGATCAACCGCTCGTCCTATGCCGTGATCGGCGGAGGGCTCCTCTTTTTCGGGGTCTTTGTCGTCTTATACGGGTTCTATACTTTTGGAGGGTATATTTTCGGAAGCGAGCCTCTCAGTATGGATACGGTGTTCAAACCGATCATTGCGTTGACGTTGGGACTGGCAGTATACGATTTGGGGAAAACGATTTTTGAGCAGGAGGTGTTGCCGCGAACGCAGCATGTGAGTGATACGTTCAATGCGAAAACACTTCTCAACTTTTCAGTATCGATCATCATCGCGCTTCTTATTGAAGCACTGTTGGTTGTTTTTAAAATTGCTTTACACGATTACAAAGACCTCCCGTATGCATCGACGTTGATCGCGGCATTGGCATTTTTGCTGTTGGTATTTGCAGTCTTTATTTATTTAGTACGGAAAAGC
>DATDUY010000351.1:0-5097 GCA_035290165.1 Sulfuricurvum sp.
AAGGGTATCGCTTTGGAGAAGCGGCACTAAAGCTCAATCACCAATTCGGTGATGAAGTGATGCTTCCGAAAGTCCATAATTTTATGGCAAATTTTATCAGCCCCTACGCCAAACCGCTTGTTCATAATTTGGCCTTGTATCAAAAAAGTCTCCATCAGAGCAAAGTCAACGGCGATATAGTTTTCGGAACATGGGCCAACTTTTTGATCCATTTTAGCGATTATCTTTCAGGACGTTCACTTGATACACTTCAGGAAAATATTCTCAAAGAGTCAAATTTTCTCCTTAACTCCGGCGATAAAAAGATGATTGCGATTTTTGATATTTTACGATCTACCGTCCGAATGTGGCAAGAGAAGGGTGAAGATAATAGCTCAGAAGAAGAAGATGCTATCGCTATATGGGAAGCGGAAAACTTTTATCCCGGATTGGCATGGTATGGAATCATAAAAGCGCAGACGTGTTGGATGATGGGGGAAAATGAACGCGGATTAGAATATTTGAGTCACTATGTTCGAAGCGATGCCAATGAGGTGATCATGTTCCCAAAAATGAGACTCCACCCTCTCCGTGCACTGTTGTTATTAGGTAAAAACATCCCTTTAAACTCGGAGGAAGCGAGGGTTTTGGAGGAAGATTTGGCTTTGTGCGATATGTATGCCTCCTCTTCACCTAAAGAGTTTAAATTTTGGAAATTACTGATTCGTGCCAAAAGAGCTAAGGGGACAAAACATTATTGGGATGTTGCCAAATTGTACGATAATGCATTGGGTGAAGCACGAAAAAATAACAATCCGTTTGCTATTGCCGCCGGTGCGATATGTGCAGGACGTTTTTGGAAGAGAAAACGGTTTGAGGATTTAAGCCATTTTTATTTTAGTGAAGCAGTGATGGGGTTGAACCAGTGGGGTGCCTACGGTGCGGCTGAGAGGCTTAAAATCAAAGCGCATCTGCATATTTCGCATGCGATTGAAGAGTTGGGACATTCATCGAACAGCTCACTGCTTCGTGCCGAACCGACAAATTATCGGAGTCTACTCAAATCGTTCTATGCCTTGTCGCAGACGATGGAGAAAAAAGAGTTGCTTCAAACTTTGATGCAGACTATTTTGGAAAACGCTACTGCGAGTAAAGCAGTGCTGATCCTTAAAGAAGAGGAATCCTTTTTCACGAGTGCACGGATCTATTTCGAAAGCGGGAAAATTGAGTTTCACCATATAAAGTTGAATGAGACGCCGTTTCTCCCTTTCCATCTGATTACCTATGCGATTGAGACAAAACGAAAGGTGATCCAAAACAGCCCTGCAGAGAGCGGAAAATTTCAATACGATGATTATTTTATTTCCCACAAACCTGCCTCTTCCATGGCTATTCCAGCGTTGATCGAGGGGAGTGTTCGGGGCGTTCTCTATCTTGAAAATGAGGAGGTTTTAACTCCGCTTGATAGTGATACCCTTCAAACCCTTCGGCTGTTGCTGACTCAAGCCATGATTATCTACAAAAATACATTATTGTATGAAACTCTTAAAACCAATGAAGACAATCTTAACAAAGCACAACAAATCTCTCATGTCGGGAGCTGGCAGTACGATAGTGTCAGTGAAACGATTCATTGGTCTGCCGAAACGTACCGTATCTATGAACTTGATCCTTTTAGTATTACCATTGATAGCGATTGGGTTGTAGATCATGTCTATCCGGACGATCGGGAATCGGTATTACACTCAAAAGAGAAACTTCTCGGAGGGCAGCCCTTTTACGAGGTAATTTATCGGATACAGACTGCCAAAGGGAATACCCGTATTGTACAAGAGAGAGGAGAAGCGTATTGGAAAGATGACCATCAAAAACTCTCCGGTACGATTCAAGATATTACGGAATCCAAACATGCTGAAGAGATAATTAACCGATTATCTCAGGTAGTGAACCAAACGCCGCTCTCTACGATCATCACTGATCCGAATGGTGTTATCGAATATGTCAATACCCATGCTTCCAAATTGACAGGCTATTTTAGTCATGAGTTGATTGGAGAGAAAATGAAACTCTTTAATTCGGGGATACATTCAATATCATTTTACAAAGATCTTTGGTCTACTATTGCGACTGAACGCTCTTTTTGGCGCGGAACGATTGTTAATAGGATGAAAAACGGTGATTTGCGCGATTGTGCATCGACGATTTTCCCTATCATAAATACTCAAAGTGAAATTATCAATTTTGTAACTATTCAAGATGATGTTACCGAGCGGAATATGAAGGATCGACTGTTTCTGATGCAGACCCGCCAAGCGCAGATGGGAGAAATGCTCAGTATGATTGCCCACCAGTGGCGTCAACCTCTGGCGATTATGAGTGCACTGGTAAGCCGTCAGAAAATCAACATTATGCTTGAGCGTTCCACTATTGAAGATATCACGAAAAGTTTCGATGAGATTGAAAGTCAGGTACAGCATCTCTCCCGTACTATTACCGATTTTAAAGATTTTTTCAAACCTGATAAACAAACGGCAAAAACGAAAAGTTCATTTATCATCTCCAAAACGCTTGAGCTTGTCGAGCACACGCTGATGAACAAAAATATCAATGTTGACGTCAGACATTCACATGATAGTGAGTATCGAACGTATGAAAACGAACTGATTCAGGTTATGCTGAATTTGATTAAAAATGCACAGGATGCTTTTGACGAGAGAGAGGTTAACAATCCTTTTATTGTGATTCGAAGCGATCAATCTGAAGGATTTGTGATGATTAGTGTCGAAGACAATGCAGGGGGGATCGCTCCTGAAATTATCGATACACTTTTCTCTCCCTATACCTCGACTAAAAAAGAGAATGGGACAGGATTGGGGCTTTATATGTCCAAAACGATTATAGAAGAGCATTGCCATGGGACGATAGGAGTTGAGAATACGCAAAAAGGTGTTCGATTTTCTCTCCATTTTCCGATTGAATATTAGTAATAATTCATCAAAAGTGTTTTTTTGTAATTAAATGGTAATTTTTAAGGAGAATCATTACCGTGTGACTTTTTTGTGACTTTTTAGTACTAAACTTTCTTAAATTAAAAAATATAATACTTACACAATGGTAGAAAATGAAAGATTTAAGACTCTTGATCGTCGATGATGTCGAAGATAATCGCTTGGTTCTTAATGCTGTCTGTCGAAAAATGGATGGCTTTGAAATTAAAGAAGCGGTGGATGGACTTGATGCTATCGCTGTTTGTGAAGAGTGGCGCCCTCATATTATCCTGATGGATGTTATGATGCCCAATCTCGACGGGCTTGAAGCGTCAAAAGTGATAAAAAGCCGTTTTCCCGAAACGGTGATTATCATAGTGACCGCAGTCATCGATCCGCAAATGGAAGCGCATATGGCTACAATCGGTGTAGCGGCGTATGTTCATAAGCCGATTGACAAAGAGCTTATTCGATTTAAATTGCAGAGTTTTGGAGCTTTTTTACGTTCTAAAGACGGAATCCATGCAAAGCTCTCTACAAAAGAAGCGTTAAACCCGTTTTGTTCCGATGTTCGTCATTTCAAAACTCTTTTTGATATCACCGATGCTGAGGGGATGATGGATTTTGGGGTGTGGATACTCTCCCGTTGTGAGGAACGTCAGTCTTTATCCTCTTCAAAAGTCGATCCGATGATCGAGCTTTTTTATGAGCTGATGCGTCATGGTGTTCGAGAGGAAGGACAAGTCAGTATCATCATCGAAGAGAATTTCGAAGAAATTTTTATTACGATGAAATTTGATAAAGCGGTGGCATTAAAACCAAAAGCTCAAGAGCTGGTGAACGATTTGCAGTCGCATTGCATTATTCGGCAAAATTTTGCCTGCGTCCGTTTGAGCATCGGAGGAAATCAGCTAAAACGTGCCGAACCTCTTTCTGTAGAAAAAGTGAGAGCTAAAGCAGTTTCTACACCCGTAGAAAAGTGTGAAGAGCCTCGTACGGAGTCACCGTTGCCAATTTCTCCTGAATCAGAGGTTACCAAAGAGATTCGAGTGCTTCAAACACAAGAGCAAACGCTTCTTCGTCAGAGTTTTATTCAAAAAACCTCCGCAATCAACTATGTGACTGATATCGGCGGAGATGTCCTCGATGAGATCCGTGATTTGGAGAGTCTCGATGAGGAGTGGCTTGAGAGACTTCAAATGCTTGAATCTGATCCGAGTATTGAAAATATTAGACAATTCGCCGACGGAGTTCTTGGTGTCTATGTCAGGGCAATCAACAACCTGTTTGAATTTACAGCACTTGCGTATGCTCTATCATCGCTAGGAACATTTATGAAAGAGCATGCAGACTCCATCATAACTGATGGTTCTAAACTCAAAATGCTGGTAATGCTTACCGAACATTTAGGGTCTGATCTTACGTCATGGAGGGAACATATTTTTTCGTTGCAGGATGCGGCGGATATTCACTATTTGGACAGTTCGTTTTTCAGCTCATGTATGCAGATAGAGCAGATTGTCGGAGACAAAAAGATCGACAGTGAAGACGACAACGACAACGATATGGAATTTTTTTAAACTACCTAGGAGGATTTATATATGGCAAAAAGAGTAATCATCGTAGACGATTCCAGAGCGGTTATCGCGACAGCGGAGCTGGCATTGGACTCTCTGATCAGCAGCGGGGTGATCGAGTTTAAATCGTATTTGAACCCGTTGGAGCTATTAGGTGCACTGCAAAGCGGAAATGAGAATTTCGATATGTTGATCAGCGATGTCAACATGCCTGAAATGAACGGTTTGGATTTGGCACGTGCTATCAAAGCCGATGATCGGTACAAAACAAAACCGATTATCGTCCTAACGACAGAGAGCTCCGAGCAGATGAAAATGACCGGAAAAGAGATCGGAGTTACCGGGTGGATGGTAAAACCGTTTAATGATGAAAAACTGGTGAAATCAATCAAAATGGTACTGGGGGTATAAGAATGGAACAAAATACAGCCCAATCCAGACGAGAACGGTATCTGACGTTCTTTCTGGGTGAGGAACAATACGGCATCGCGATCGACCGGATCAAAGAGATCATTGCGATTATGAAGGTGACCAACGTTCCCAAAACTCCTGAG
>DATDUY010000352.1:0-2497 GCA_035290165.1 Sulfuricurvum sp.
ACAATATGGATGATGCGGAAGTAGCGGTTATCTGTATGGGAACATCGGTTGAAACGGCGCGCGAAGTAGCTCTTGAAATGCGTGCTAATGGAATTAAAGCGGGAGTTGTCGGCATCCGCGTATTCCGTCCGTGGCCTCTGCAGCAAATCGCAGCGGCATTGAAAGATATCAAAGCAGTCGCGACTTTGGATCGTTCAAGCCCGCACGGTGCGATGGGTGCACTTTATAATGAAGTGGCAGGCTCATTGTTCAACACCGATGCTAAAGCAGTATTGACGAACTACATCTACGGATTGGGTGGACGTGATTTGACCAAAGCACATTTAGTGAGTATCTTTACAGAACTTAAAGCAAATGCAGAGGCGGGTAAACCGACAACTCCGTTGCAACAATATATCGGCCTTCGCGGACCGAAACTCTCTTTTTTCTAAGGGGCAATTATGTCAGAAATTAAAAAAATTAAAAACCTCAAAGATTTTTCCACTTCAGCGGATCGCTTTGAAGGGGCTAACCTTCTTTGCCCGGGCTGTGCCCACTCGATTATTGTTCGTGAAGTATTGAATGCTACGAATGACGATTTGATCCTTGCAGCATCAACCGGATGTTTGGAAGTATGTACGGCGGTTTATCCGTATACCTCATGGGATGCGTCATGGATTCACATCGGCTTTGAAAACGGCTCCTCTGCGGTAGCGGGTGCTGAAGCGATGTACAAAGCGCTCAAAACAAAAGGGCGTCTAAAACAACCGGATCGTACCCCTAAATTCGTTGCATTCGGCGGAGACGGTGCGACTTATGATATCGGGTTCCAATGGATTTCAGGATGTTTTGAACGCGGACACAACATGATGTACGTTTGTCTTGACAATGAAGTGTATGCGAATACGGGCGGACAACGTTCCTCTTCGACTCCGATCGGTGCGTCTGCGACGACGACTCCTGCGGGACGTATCAGTTACGGTGAGAAGAAAAACAAAAAAGACATGATGGCGATCATGGCGGCACACGGGGCTCCGTATGTTGCACAAGTTGCTCCGAATAAATGGAAAGATATGGTGGCTAAAATCCAAAAAGGGTTTGCCGCTGAGGGTCCGGTCTATATCAACGCGATGTCGGCATGTACGACTGAGTGGAAATTCGCTCCGGAAGATACGATCGCTATTTCAGATTTGGCAACCGACTCATTGGTTTTCCCATTGTATGAAATCATTGACGGTACTAAACTTAACATTACATACCGCCCGAAAAATATCATTCCGGTGCGTGATTACCTCGGTGCACAGGGGCGTTTTAAACACCTTTTTACCAAACAATATGATTACCTAATCGATGAGTGGCAAACTCGCATCGATGCGAAATGGGATTATCTCCAACGTCGCGAAGAGGCAAGTGTCTAAGACACTTCCTTCTCCCTTTTCCCCCTCTTATTCTCTTTAGTTAACTTTATCCCTTTTTTGGAACTCTCTTTGCTTTATCCTTCTACTTAAAACTATTGGATAATCTTATGTACAGAATGACCTATAACCATTTAAATAACTCTGGGTGCTCTGCACGCGGTATCGCAAAGCGTGAAAGCAAAGAAGAACTTCTCAAGCTCGCCGAAGAGCTCAAAGAGACAATCTGTAATGTAGAGATCCGCCCCATCGAAGGGACAATAGAAAAACGTCTCCCTATGGAACTCTTCTTAAACATGAAAGAGCTGCGTTGAGTCGCTATTTTCTCGTACTCGATGCGGGAACGGGAAGTATCCGATCCATCATCTTTGATACCCTCGGAAACCAAATTGCCATAGCACAGTACGAGTGGGAGCATATTGCCGAGTCAGGTGTTGCGGGGTCTATGGGATTTGATTTTGTACGCGGATGGGAACTTGCCAAGCGGTGTATCCGAGAATCTATCTCCGAAGCAAAAATCAGTGCTTCGGAGATTGTGGCGGTTTCTGCATCGAGTATGCGCGAGGGGATTGTTGTTTATGATGGCGAAAAGTGTGAGCTGTGGGGCGTTGCGAATGTGGACAGCAGAGCGGGCGAGGAAGTAAGCTATCTCAAAAAAACATTTCCGTCACTGGAAGCGCAAAGCTATTCTCTGAGCGGACAAACCTTTGCCCTCTCTGCCGCACCGAGACTGCTGTGGCTGAAAAACAATCGTCCTTCCCTTTACGAAAAAGCCTGCTATTTTACAATGATCAGCGATTGGATCCTTTTCAAACTCAGCGGCGAGTTAGCATCTGAGCCTTCCAACGGCGGAACGGCAGGAGCTTTTAGTCTGCAAAATCGTAACTGGAATAAAAGCGAATTCGAAAAATGCGGCCTTAAAGATCTGTTTGTCCCGATACGAGAGAGCGGAGAAGTTTTAGGACATATCAGTGCAGAGGCCTCTAGTGAGACGGGACTCAGGACGGAAACCCTCGTGGTGATGGGGGGCGGTGATGTTCAAATCGGTACGGCGGGATTAGGGGCGTCGAAGCTTGGGGATGCGGTGGTGCTTGGAGGGAGCT
>DATDUY010000353.1:0-3380 GCA_035290165.1 Sulfuricurvum sp.
TTTTGGCATCGCTGTTTTCCAACGTTTCAAGAGATTTTTTCAATAGTTCTATACGTTGGCGTTGAGCATTGATCTGTGATTCCTGATGCTGATCGGCACTCAAAATCTCATCCGCCAAGGCACCATCTAGAAGCGGCTTCAATGTTTTCAGTAACCCTTTGGCACGATCCGTATGCGAATCGATTGCCAAACGAAATCCCAAACCGAACTCGGCATTGTCTTCAAAAAGGGAATTCGACCATGCAGGTCCCCTCTCCTCATTATTCTTTTTCCACGGGGTTGTGGGGAGATTACCTCCATAGATCGAACTGCATCCGGTAGCATTGGCGATTACCATCCGATCTCCGAAAAGCTGGGAAGCGAGTTTCACATACGGCGTTTCCCCGCACCCCGGACACGCACCGCTGAATTCAAACAGCGGTTCTAAAAACTGTGACTCTTTGAGGCTGCTATGATCAAGTTTTGATCGATCCATCTTAGGAAGCGAGAGGAAAAAATCCCACTGCGCAATCCCCGTTTCACGCAACGCCATCTGCGGCACCATATTGATCGCTTTGAGATTGGTTTGGGATTTGTTTTTGGCGGGGCATACTTCGACGCAGAGGGCGCATCCGGTGCAGTCTTCGACCGCTACCGAGATATTAAATACCTCATTCTCACCGAAATTTTTCCCTTTTGCCCCTTTAGCGCTAAATCCCGCCGGAGCATTTTTTAAAAATGAGACGTCAAAAACACTCGATCGGATCACCGAGTGGGGACATGCCGAGACGCATTTGTTGCACTGGATACAAGTCTCCGCGTCCCACAGCGGAATTTCCTGAGCGATGTTCCGTTTTTCATACTGCGTCGTCCCCGTCGGCCATGTACCGTCATCGGGTATTTGGGAGACACGAAGAGTATCCCCTTTGAACGCGGTAATTTTTCCGATCACCTCGCGGGTAAACGGGGACATATCCCCTTTGAGCGTTGCTTGAAGTTCGAGCCGAGAGTCAGAACTAGCAGGAACATCGATTTCATAAAGATTTTCCAACGTCGTATCCACAGCGGCATAGTTCATCTGTACGATCACATCCCCTTTGGAACCGTAGGTTTTTTGGATGGAACCTTTGATCTTTGCCATCGCCTCATCTTTAGAGAGGATACCGCTGATCGCAAAAAAGCAGGTTTGCATCACTGTATTGATTCGCCGCCCCATATTCGAGGCGTGAGCCACTTTGTAGGCATCGATTGCATAGAACTTTAATTTCTTCTCTATGATCCTCTCTTGTGTGATGCGGGGAAGACGATCCCATACTTCCTCTTTCGGATACGGGGAATTGAGCAAAAATATCCCCCCCTCTTTGGCAATCTCAAGGAGATCGAGTTTTTCCAAGAAAACCGCCTGATGCACCGCCACAAAATCGGCTTTTTGGATCAGATAACTCGATTTGATCGGCTTGGTACCGAAGCGCAGATGCGATGTCGTCATAGAACCCGATTTTTTCGAATCGTAGACGAAATACCCTTGCGCGTAATGTTCCGTTTCGGTGCCGATGATTTTGATCGTATTTTTATTCGCCCCTACCGTTCCATCCGATCCCAAACCGTAAAAGAGTGCTTGAAACTGATCGGGATTTTCGAGGATAAAATCGTGGTCATACTCAAGAGAGGTGAAGGTAACATCATCGTCAATCCCGATCGTAAAATGATTTTTGGGGAAAGATTTCGAGAGTTCATCATAAATCGAAAAGATCATCGAGGGGGTAAACTCTTTGGAAGAGAGTCCGTATCGCCCTCCGACAATGCGGGGCATTTTAAACGGGAGGGATTCTCCACGCTCAAACAGTGCCGTCACCACATCGTGATAAAGAGGTTCACCGATACTTCCCGCCTCTTTCGTTCGATCAAGTACCCCGATCGCTCGAACTGATGCGGGGAGTGCCGCGATAAACGCCTCTGAGGCAAACGGCAAAGCCAAACGCACTTTGATGAGTCCTACTTTCTCCCCTTGGGAGACAAGATGATTGACACTCTCCTCCACCGCTTCGGCACCCGAACCCATGAGGACGATCACCCGATCCGCATCGTCAGCTCCGACATAATCAAACAAATGATACGTTCTTCCAGTCAAAGTAGCGAAACGATCCATCTCCCCTTGCACTGTTTCGGGCAATGCCTGATAGTAGCGGTTGACACTCTCACGACCTTGAAAGTACACATCGGGGTTCTGCGCCGTCCCCCGAAGAACGGGATGATCGGGACTCAGTCCCCTACGACGGTGAGCTGCAACCAAATCGGCATCAATCATTTTTTTGAGTACCTCATCCTCCAGCTTTTCGATTCGGCTTACTTCATGAGAGGTTCGAAATCCGTCGAAAAAATGGAGAAATGGAAGACGGGAACGTAAGCTTGCCGCTTGGGAGATGAGAGCGAAGTCATGCGCTTCTTGGACAGAGTTAGAAGCTAAGAGGACAAATCCGGTCTGTCGAATCCCCATAACGTCTTGATGATCGCCGAAGATGGAGAGCCCCTGTGCCGCCAATGAGCGTGCGGCGACATGAAAAACCGTGGCAGTAAGCTCTCCCGCAATCTTGTACATATTGGGGATCATCAGCAATAACCCCTGCGAAGCCGTGAAGGTCGTCGTCAGTGAGCCTGCCTGCAACGCTCCGTGAACCGCACCGCTTGCCCCCCCTTCGCTTTGCATTTCATACACGATGGGAACGGTTCCGAATATATTTTTCTCCCCTTTTGAACTGTAGAGATCGCTAAACTCCCCCATCGCTGATGAGGGGGTTATCGGATAGATGGCGATCACTTCATTGATTTTATGGGCGACTAGGGCAACGGCTTCATTGCCGTCTACTGTGATAGTATTGGATTTGTTCATGATTAAATTTCCTGTTCGATTTATAGGATAATTATTCTTGCATCTTCTACAATTGTAACCCAAAAAAAACAATTTTTATCCTAAATTTATAAATTTTTGCTATTAGAATAGTTTTTGAAACACTTGACTACAATATCATCCATATTAGGAGAAAATTATGAACCCGTTTGCCGATTTTAAACTCAACGTAGAGACCTTTATCTCTGATCTTACGACTCTCATCGAGATTAACCATAAAACCATTAATGAGTTGCTCTCCATCCCAGACAAGACCTATGCCAACTTTGTCCGCCCTTTTGATCTGATGGAGGAGGATTTGGAACTCCTCTTTACCCCTCTTTCACATATCAATGCCATCAAAAATTCCGAAGAGTCCCAAAAAGTATACGCGGATGCCCTCCCGATTCTCACCGATTACTCCACCTTTGTCGGGCAAAATCTTGATATCTATGAAGCGTTCAAAGCTATCAAAGCCCGTGAATACGATCATTTAAATACGGAACAACGTCGT
>DATDUY010000354.1:0-3313 GCA_035290165.1 Sulfuricurvum sp.
TGTCACTATCAGTGTAGGAATGGCGTTTAAAGAGGCCGAATCCACCCTCTGCAAAGAAGATCTTCTGAAGATGGCGGATGACGCTCTCTATAGTGCGAAAGAGAGTGGAAGAAACAGGCTTGTTATTTAGTTATCAGCCTACTTAACGATGGTATTTCTTTAATAGACATTTTGCCATTGCAGTTTTTGAATAAGGTGTTCATAAACCTGCTGAACATTTTCACGTTCAGGTGAGCTTTTGTAGTCCATTTGCGCTCGCGCTATGCTAGTATTTCCCTCTTTGATCGTGATACGGATATACCCGTCAAAATCGGCTCCTAACGATCGGCTTTGTGGATTGGTGCAGTGAGCACTATGAACATATACCTCTACCGATACGGGAGACTCGGGATCATTTTTGATATTGTTCTTGAGCATTCCCCCTACATCATTAATTCGGAGTGATTGCGGAGGATATGCGATATAACTGGGCTCACTGATCTCCGTATAAATTTCCCGATCCATACATCCACCTAACACGAGCAGTAGTAAAAAGGGGACAAAAAATGGCATTACATCCCAGGAAAACGGGGAATATACCCCATTTTAGAGAGTTTGTAGTACCATCCCCATCCTATTTTAAGCCAGTGACCGATGATCGGCATAGGGATCAGAAGGGCTTTTTTATCGTCTCGATAGATGAATCCTGCGCCGTTACCCATATCCATGAGACAGAGGATATTAAGATGGTCTTGATAGGTTTTTTTATTCTCAAATTTTAGTCCATGCGCTATTGCACTGTTGTGAGCAGCGTTGCGTGCCATAACCTCGGCAATGTGCCCTTGCTTAGCCTTCCAGTCGGGGCCTTCAAGGGCGGCAGCATCGCCGATGGCATACCAATCCTCGATCCCTTCGATTTCACAGTAATTATTGATACGGATAAATCCGGCACTGTTTTGAGGAAGATCAGACTCAATGATCAGGGCTGATCCATTCCCAGCGGGGATAAACATGGTTAGATCGGATGAGAGGCGGCTATCGTCTTCAAAAATAACGCCAGTAGCTTCAAAGCGTTTAATCTTTTTTCCGTAATGGGTTTTGAAGTTGTTTCGCTTGAACATCATTTCTATTAAGGATAGTGCTTTTTTCCCCATTCGAGCACCCGGTTCCGGCATAGGGGCAAAAAATGTCATCTCAAAACGTTCCCGAATCCCAAGATTTTCAAAATAGTGATGGAGATTAAAGAAGAGCTCAAAACCGGGACCTCCGCGAACACCGCTGGGATCGTTGGGATTACCGCCGAAGCCGAATGCGATTTTACCGCTCCCTTTGGCGATGAGTGCGTCGATTTTTTCTTTGAGGAGTATTGATTGTTCCGGTACACCGCAGATGGAGAGGGTGTGCTCTAACCCTTCATGCTTCACTTTTGCCGCTCCAGTAGCAATCACGAGATGCTCAATTTCACGAATTCCGCTCTCTTCCAGTGTGATGGTTTTTTCAGCACCGCAGATGGCTACAACGCGTTCGACTGTGAGTTTGAAGCCATGCCGTGCGGCAATTTTATTGAGTGAAAACGCTACATCTTCAAATCGTGCAGTTTTTACAGGGATCCATATGGCAATAGGGTAAATGAAAACATAACTGCGTTCACTGATGAGCTCAACATCGAACCCCTCTTTTCGGTAGTAAATCGCTGCTTCGACTCCGGCAATTCCGCCTCCGATAATAGAAACTTTTTTCATTATTTTTCCTCGAAATATAAGTCTCATAAGTATTATTAAAAGAACTTATTATTATAAACCTTTGTTATCCATAGAGATTATAATATGATCGACGCTTAAAGTCAATAATAGTTTACGATTTTATCGTCAAGAAGTGAAAATAATACCTTGTTGGGCATAAAAATAATGTAAAGTTAAATAATATATTATATAGTATTATGATTGTAAATAAATTTGTCAAATAATAATTATTTATAATTTATTAGATAGATAGAGAAATAATCCTAAATAGGTAGATAATAAATTTCTGAATGTGTGAAAATATGTAACATCTGATCCTTTTATAAAAACTTTAGTTTAGATTACAATGTTAATTTTTAGGATGTGATATAATTGTGATATTAAGGTATTATAATCGGGTTTTATGGAATTCATTCAAGGAGAAAATATGGCAAGAGTAGTTGTCCTCGGTGGCGGTGTTGCTGGACATACCGCTGCAACGTTTGCGGCAGATTGGCTCGGAAAAGAACATGAGGTAGTTGTTGTTACCCCTAACTCAAAATGGAACTGGATCCCCTCAAATATTTGGGTCGGTGTCGGTCAAATGTCTAAAGAAGAGGTTACTTTTGACCTTGCTCCCGTCTACCAAAAAGCGGGGATCACATACAAACAAGCAAAAGCGGTAAGCCTCAACCCTGAGGGAAATGCTAGCAGCGACAAACCGTATGTTACTATCGAGTATACAGGTCAAGGCAAAGCGGGACAAAGCGAAGACGTAACGTATGATTATCTTATCAACGCAACGGGGCCTAAACTTAATTTTGCGGCTACTCCGGGTCTTGGTGATGCTAACGGTTTAGGTGAATTTACGGTTTCCGTTTGTACCGCTGACCACGCAGACCACGCGGCGCATGAGTTTGCAAAAACTATCGAAAAAATGAAAAAAGGGGAACGTCAAAAATTCCTTATCGGAACAGGTCACGGTATGTGTACATGTCAAGGTGCGGCGTTCGAGTATATCTTCAACATTGAACACGAACTTCGCAAAGCGGGTGTCCGTGATTTAGCCGATATCCAATGGATCTCTAACGAATCATTCCTCGGTGACTTCGGTATCGGCGGATTGCACATGAAACGCGGCGGATATGCGGCGTCTTCACGTCTTTTTGCAGAGTCATTGTATTCAGAGCGCGGTATCAAATGGTTGATCGGTGCTCACGTTAACAAAGTTGAAAAAGGGAAAGTTTCGTATGAACTTCTCGATGGTTCAATGGGTGAAGAGACATTTGACTTCTCAATGTTGATTCCACCGTTTGCCGGAGTAGGACTGAAAGCATACGATAAAGCGGGTGAAGATATCACGGCTACCGTATTTGCACCGAACGGCTTTATGAAAGTTGATGCAAAATACGATGCAGGTGCGTATGAGAACTGGAAAGCGTCTGACTGGCCTCGTACATATCAAAATCCAACGTACAAAAATCTCTTCGCTGCAGGTATTGCGTTTGCTCCTCCGCATCCGATCTCCAAACCGATGAGTTCACCAAACGGTACTCAAATTTTCCCAACGCCTCCGCGTACAGGTATGCCAAGCGGTATCATCGGAAAAGCGG
>DATDUY010000355.1:0-2112 GCA_035290165.1 Sulfuricurvum sp.
CAATCTCCGCTTCCGGTAATTTTTCGGCTAATGAATGCACCAACATAATACCGATACATTTTTTGTTCTGAGCAAACCCTTCAAAACCGACGCCGTTGTCTTTGATCCGAAAAGAGACACGATCTCCGCGCTGCTCACATCGAATCATCAGCTTATTTCCCGTATCAGTGGCTCTGTACGCATGTTTAAAGACATTGCTCAATACTTCATTGCAGATCAATCCCATCGTAACGGCTGTATCCAAGTTAATCTCAAGCGGTTGAAAAGAGGCATCGATTTGAACCGATTCACTCAACGTATTACGTCGGCAAAGATCAACCAGTGAGCGAAGGTACTCTTGCAAATTGACCATCGTAATATCATTGCTTTGATAAAGCATCTCATGGATTACCGCCATACTTTGCAATCTTGAGGTACTGTCATCAATCAACGTATGGACGGCTTCATTTTGAGTTCGTCTTCGCTGAAGCCACATCATCGAAATAATTACCTGCAAATTGTTCTTTACCCGATGATGCACCTCTTTGAGAAGTGCTTCTTTTGTCGATACATTTTTACGCAGCTCTTGATTTGCAAAATCGAGTTCAACAGTCCGCTCTTTAACCTCACGCTCAAGCTCGTCTTTTGATTTTCGCAATACATTGGTCAAAATTTTAGCTTTTTGTGCCGCCTCTTCTTGAAACCGCTCTTTTTGCAGACGGATAACGTTAATACGATCGGCCAGACCGAAGGAGAGGAGGAGCAGCTCGAAAAAGACGCCGATTTGTGTCCCCCACATCGTAAAAAAATTGATCGGCAATAAGCCGATATTTTTCATCCCCGTCAACATCGTACCTATAAACAAAAATATCCATGCGATCAAATAAAATTTAGAGGCTCTTATGCTATAACGAAAATAGGCAATCAACCCCACCGATACCAAACTCGATGTTGTGATAAAAAGGACAATAACCGATAAAATGAGTCCATGGTAGTAATCCAGCAGTGTTGTGAGAAAAAGGGTAATAAACGAAAAAGCCAAAATAAACAGCAGGACTCTATCCTGTTTCGGCATTAATGCTTTGGTATCCAAAAAAGCACGGGCAAACATAATGGCCAAAACATGAGCCAAAACAATCAAAAAAGGAATAATTACATTATTGATTTCTGGGGAATCCGGCCATAAATACCTAAATGCATCTCCGCTCAGAGCCAAAAGGGTTAGAATATTGACGATCTGAAAAATGACGTAGTAAAAATAGCTCCGTTCTCGGATGGAGAGAAACAGGAAAAAGTTATACAGGATCATTACGGCTGCACCGCCGTAAAAAATCCCTAAAAGAGCCGTTTTAGTGATCTGCGAATCGTAATAGCGGTCATTATTCATAAGATAAAGCTGTAAATCCATTGAACTATTTGAACGGATATGAAAGTAGAGAGTCTCATTGGTTTGAGGTTCCATGGTTAACTTAAAAATAATATTTTCATCTTTTTTTTCATGCAGTGCGATGGCAATCGAATCACCGCTTATTTTTTCATTGTAGGTGCCATCAGGATTGATTCGATAGAGAGTCACCTTGTCCAAAAGAGGATAATCGAATTTCAACAACCGTTTTATGGGGTATTTTTGCGGATTTTCAAGGGAAAGTTTGATCCAAAAATCGGACTTTGTCAGTCCAAATCCAGCAGAACGACCATTCAAAGGACGAAATAATTTTTGAGTCTCTTTCTCAAGAACTCTATCAAGAATCAATCTCCCGCTTTTATCTTCCAGATAAAGATACTGTTCATGAGCAGCACTATAAGAGGGTGACACATCCATGGTGCTTTCTGCTCTGATAAATGTACTGAACAAGATAAAAATTATAACTATATACATCTGTTCTTTCATAATAAAATAAATTAGCTTGAATCATTTAAAAACGTCTATTATAAAGAAGAAGCTTCTAACAATTCGACATTATTTTCTAACGATAGAGTACTATACTATTGCTAATAATTATATTTTGTTATGAATAAGTCAATATGGAAGAAATTAACAGCTTGGAGAATTGCCGAGTTAACTTATTCTGAGACACAGCGGAGATACGCCGTTTCTGTTTTATTAACCGTCGCCACAGAACCGAGTTTAAA
>DATDUY010000356.1:0-2972 GCA_035290165.1 Sulfuricurvum sp.
ACCACCCCGAAAGAGCTACAGGAGCAATTTTCGATTAACGATGACGAGGTCGCTACACTGGCGCGTTATGCTCTGATTATCGAAGAGCACTACAGTGCCATGGCGGGAGAATACCGTCCGATGGATATTGAATGGGCAAAAGACGGACTCACGCAAGAGCTTTTTATCGTTCAAGCCCGTCCTGAAACCGTCCAAAGTCGTAAACTCAGTAATAACACACTGGAGCAGTATCGGCTGATGGAGGGGGTTGAGGGGAAAATTCGTCTTAGCGGCAAAGCGATCGGTGAGAAAATCGGCTCTGGTCGGGTCAAGATTATCCATTCACCGCATGAGGGGGAGTCTTTTAATGCAGGGGATGTCCTTGTCGCCGATATCACCGATCCCGATTGGGAACCGATTATGAAAAAAGCCTCCGCCGTTATCACCAATCGCGGAGGGAGAACGTGTCACGCCGCCATCGTTGCCCGTGAGATCGGAGTACCGACCATCGTGGGGACACTCAATGCGACCGATATACTCCAAGAGGGGGATGAGGTA
Source organism: Sulfuricurvum sp. (assembly GCA_035290165.1). Lineage (GTDB taxonomy): Bacteria > Campylobacterota > Campylobacteria > Campylobacterales > Sulfurimonadaceae > Sulfuricurvum. The sequence goes on from DATDUY010000356.1 coordinate 538, forward strand.
TCTGTTAGCTGTGCGGAGGGGGAAATCGGTCATGTCTATGAGGGGGCATTGAAGTATGAGATCACCCAAATCGATATGAGTCATCTCTCTCCGACGAAGACAAAACTCTATATGAATGTCGGTAATCCCGATATCGCCTTTAAGGTGGCTAAACTTCCGAATGACGGAGTAGGATTGGCGAGAATGGAGTTTATCATCTCCAATACCGTCAAAGCTCATCCTATGGCATTGGTAGAACTTTCACGCGGCAAAAAAATTCGCGATTTAAAAGCGGTACGCTCTGCTATGCTGGGATATGATGATCCCAAGAAGTTTTTTATCGACAAGATTTCTGAGGGGGTAGGGATGATTGCGGCGGCATTCTATCCCAAGCCGGTGATCCTAAGAACCAGCGATTTTAAATCCAATGAGTACAAACATATGGTTGGCGGCGCAGCATATGAATCGGATGAAGAGAACCCGATGATCGGATTTCGCGGAGCGAGCCGTTATTATTCGCAGCAGTATCGAGAGGCGTTTGAGTGGGAGTGTGAGGCACTGAAACGGGTACGGGATGATATGGGGCTTGAAAATGTAAAAGTGATGCTCCCCTTCGTCCGCACCCCCGAAGAGGGGAGACGGGCGATTGCGGTGATGAATGAAGCGGGATTGGTGCAGAAAGAGAACGGCTTGGAAATCTATGCGATGTGTGAAATCCCTTCCAATGTCATCCTCGCCGATCAATTTTTAGAAATCTTCGACGGTTACAGTATCGGTTCCAACGATCTCACCCAGCTCACCCTCGGGGTTGATCGTGACAGTACCCTTGTTGCGGCGGTATTCGATGAGCGTAACGAAGCGGTGACGCGGATGCTCTCCATGGCGATACGTGCGTGTAAAGAGCGGGGCAAATACATCGGCATTTGCGGTCAGGCACCCTCCGATTATCCCGAAATCACCCGATTTTTGGTACAGGAGGGGATCGATTCAATCTCTCTTAATCCCGATTCACTTCTCAAAATGCGACAGGTGGTGAGTGAGTTTGAAGCTAAAAAGGAAAAAAATGGAAATTAATACGATTTTACCTATATTTACTGCTGTCATTGGCTCATATTTAACATATTTTTTTACTAATCGTACAAAACGTGAAGAGTCTATCTTAAAATATAAAGAAGAAAAATATGCAAATTTGCTTGTATTATTGCAAGGATTTGTAGGCTCAACTTCGACATCTGAAACTAAACGAAAATTTTTTGAAGAACAATATAGGTCATGGATTTATAGTTCCGATAATGTTATAAAAGCGATTAATGAAATGGTTCAGCTTGTGATTGATTCTAAGGGGAAAGAACCTGATCCTGAAAAAGGAAGGCAAGCTATTGGAAATATTGTTATAGCAATGAGAAAAGATTTGAATGAAAAAACAAAGCTAAACTTTTCTGATTTCAGATATACGGATGTAATAAGTAATAAATGAGTTTAAAACTTCGTTCGTGGTGAGCCAGTCGAACCATGAACACCCTTCGACTGGCTCAGGGTGAACGGAATAAAGATTAATTGAGTGAGTTTATGCCGAAAAACGATTAGCTATTTCAATGTCTTTGCGCAAAAGCTCATTTATGAGACTTTGGAGATTTTCATTTTTTCCTTTGAGCTTGTCGGCAAAAAAGAGGGCGACATCTTTATCGAGATAGATCGGTGCTTCGATCTCTTCGATGGGAATATAAAATTTGCCTTGTTCGGCGTTAGTGAAATCGTATTCTTTTTTCATTTTTGGCACCTCATTTCGTAAATACGTTGTTCATTTTTAGTCGATTTTCGAGCGGAGATGATTCTAATTGAATCACCTTCACGATAGGTATGAACGATCAATAAAACGCTCATTTGTAAACTTTTACCCAAAAGAATCCAGCGTTCTTCAACGTCGGAGTGTTCATTGTCTGGGATATTGAGTGCAAATGGATCGGAAAATACATAGACTGCTTCTGCAAAATTGATACCGTGTTTTTTGATATTGGCTTGATTTTTATTCTCATCCCATTCAAATTTCACGATTTCCCTTGCTTTTCTTGATGAGGTTATTGTAGCATAAATTACGATTTTGAATCAGCGCATCCAACAATAAATTTTATAATTAGTTTGTTTTTATATTTTTTTATTTACCAAGATAGACTAAAGTATCTGTAACGTAATAAAAGCAGGGATATATGCAGCAATTTAGCGAGGAAGAGCTTCGACAATACAACGGAAAGGATGGTATGTCCGCTTACATCGCCTTTAAAGGGCAAGTATATGACGTCACTTCGTCCAAATTTTGGCAAGAGGGGTCCCACTTTAAAAAACATTTTGCGGGGTATAATCTGACTGACGCAATGGCGGATGCACCCCATAGCGACGAAGTATTTGAAAATTATCCCTGTGTCGGTGTATTTATCCCCTCTCCTAAAATAACTAAG
>DATDUY010000357.1:0-4244 GCA_035290165.1 Sulfuricurvum sp.
GGAACATAAAAACCAGTTTCGAGTTTGGCAACATAGATCAAAAACAATCCGATGGCAATACCGAAAATTATCTGGAAGGTGAGTTTGGCGCGTGCGCTAAGACCTGCAAGGTTATCCCCTCCGCGAATTTTGCCCCAGTCATCGGTAAACCCTATATAGGCGTAAAACACCAGGGTAAGGAGACCGCCGATAACGAAAGGGTTCATGATATTGACGGTCAGCAAAGATGCGATAACGGTAGCGACGACAAAAACGATTCCCCCCATCGTCGGGGTCTTCGCTTTTCCCTGATGGGCACTGACATATTCATTGATCGGCTGAACGCGAGCCGAGCGTTGTGCCCAAGCGATAAAGCGGGGCATCAAAAAGAGAGTGAGAAGCATCCCTATGAAAAAAGCGACCCCTGCGCGGAGGGTGATATACTGAAATAGATTAATTCCGAGAGTCTGGTGAAACCAATATAACATTCTATTAACTCTTTATGATTAAATTTTAAAAGCAATGCAAAAGTGACATTTTAATATAATCCCCCAAAAGTTTGATTAATCGAAGGAGCCAATTTGAGCAAAAAAACTGTTTTGGTCATCACTGACGGCATCGGTTACTCGCCGAAATGCGATTTTAATGCCTTTCACACGGCGAAAAAACCGACATATGATCGATTGTTTAGCGAAGTTCCCCACTCTCTGATCGATACGTTCGGTTTGAGCGTCGGTCTCCCCGAGGGGCAAATGGGCAACTCCGAAGTGGGACATATGTCGATCGGAAGCGGTCGGGTATTGTATCAGGATCTGGTCAAAATCTCTCTTGCTCTCGAAGAGGGAAAATTCGCCCATAATGAGGTTTTTGCCTCGTTGCTTAAAACCAGTAAGAGACTCCATCTGATTGCCCTTATGTCCGATGGCGGCGTCCATTCGCATATCGATCATCTTGTAGGAGTTGCGGAAATCGCTGCCGAAGCGGGCAAAGAGGTGTGGCTCCATCTTATCACCGACGGTCGTGATGTGGCCCCAACCTCGGCAAAACTCTTTTTGTACACGGTCAATGCACACGGTTATCCGAATGTAAAAATCGGCTCAATCGGCGGACGATTTTTCTCCATGGATAGAGATAACCGATGGGAACGTGTCCAGAGCGGATATGACGCTATTGTAAATGCTATTCCCAAAAGCGAACAAAGTGTTGCCGATTACATCGAAAATGCCTATGCCTCGGGAGAGAGCGATGAGTTTATCACCCCCACGGCATTTTACGGCTATGAGGGATTTAAAGAGGGGGATGCGGTACTGACGCTTAATTTCCGAAGCGACAGGATGCGTGAACTTACCGCAGCAATCGGAGATAAAGAGTTCAGAGGATTTGATCGAACGTTTATTCCGACCCATTTGGCAACAATGACACAATACGATAAAAATTTCCCTTATCCTGTCCTTTTTCCGAAAGATGCACCGATTAATACGCTGGCCGAAGTAATTTCACGTGCGGGACTGCGACAGCTTCATACGGCAGAGACCGAAAAATATGCCCATGTCACCTTTTTCTTTAACGGCGGTATCGAAGAACCGTATGAAAATGAGACACGGGTGCTGATTCCAAGTCCGCAGGTAAAAACCTACGATATGCAGCCTCAGATGTCCGCTCCTGAAGTGGGAGATGCCGTCGTGAAGGCTATGAATGAGGGGATCGATTTTATAGTGGTTAACTTTGCCAATGGCGATATGGTAGGGCATACCGGAAATTTTGATGCGGCAGTCTGTGCGGTCGAAGCGGTGGATTACGAACTGGGTCGAATCATTGAAGCCTCTAAAGGTAATGATTATTCACTCATCATTACCTCCGATCACGGCAATTGTGAAGAGATGCGGGATGATAAGGGTAATGTTCTTACGAACCACACGGTCGGAAAAGTATGGTGTTTTGTTCTGGCGGATGGGGTGAATGAAGTTCATCCGGGTGCTCTTAACAATATAGCCCCTACCGTTCTTAAATTAATGGGATTAGAAATCCCCTCAGAGATGGATACACCACTTATATAAAGGAAAATAATGAAATTCACAGGTAAAAATGTATTAGTAACAGGTTCAAGCCGAGGAATCGGTGCGGAAGTGGCAAAAGTGTTGGCGGGATACGGCCTAAAAGTATGGATTAACTATCGCAGCGGCGCGAGCTCAGCAGATGCGATTAAAGACGCGATTGAAGCTAACGGCGGTTGTGCAGCTGTCATAGGGTTTGATGTTGCCGATGAAGCGGCATTTGTGGATGCGGTGAAAACGATTGTCGATGCGGACGGTGAACTCTCATATCTCGTTAACAATGCCGGAATCACCAATGATAAACTGGCATTGCGTATGAAGGCTGAAGAGTTTACAAGTGTATTGGACGCGAACCTTACTTCAGCATTTATCGGATGTCGTGAAGCGATGAAGGCGATGCGCAAACAAAAATTCGGAAGCATCGTCAATATGGCTTCCATTGTCGGTGAAACAGGTAATGCGGGACAAACCAATTATGCAGCCTCTAAAGGGGGTATGATCGCGATGACAAAAAGCTTTGCAATCGAAGCGGCGACCAGCGGTATCCGCTATAACTGTATTACTCCTGGCTTTATTGCCACCGATATGACCGATGAGCTAAAAGAGGAAGTAAAAGCGGCATTTACCGCTAAAATCCCGATGGCCCGTTTCGGGAATGCTAAAGAGGTCGCGGAAGCAACAGCTTTTTTGCTAAGTGATCATGCGAGCTATATCACCGGAGAGACCCTCAAAGTCAACGGCGGAATGTTTATGTAATTAGGGACTTAAAGGGAAAACTTTCCCTATTAAGTAAAATATGTTATAATTTCGCGATTTTATTCATAGGAACAGGAGCTATTATGGCACTTTTGGAAGATATTAAAGAAGTAGTGGTTGAGCAACTCAGCGTTAACCCGGACGAAGTTAAAGAGAATTCTAAATTCGTAGAAGATCTTGGCGCTGACAGCCTTGATGTTGTTGAATTAGTAATGGCTCTTGAAGAGAAATTCGATATCGAAATCCCTGATGACGAAGCGGAAAAAATCCAAACTGTTCAAGATGTAATCAATTACATCGAAAGCAAAAACTAAAAACCGTTATCGAGGTTTTCCTCGGTAAAGCAAATTTATTTTATGGTCTAAGATATTGGCTTAATGGAGCCAAAGTTTCAGACCATCCACCATCAGGAGAGAATGTGAAAAGAGTAGTAGTAACCGGAATGGGAATGATCAATGCAGTTGGTCATGACAAAGAGAGCTCATTCAAAGCAATTTGTGAAGGTGAATGCGGGATCGATACGATCACGATTTTTGATGCTTCGACACAAAGTGCACAAATTGCCGGTGAAGTGAAAAACTTCGATCCTGAATCGGTTATGGACGCCCGTGAGGTCAAAAAAGCAGACCGTTTTATCCATCTTGGGATTAAAGCGGCACAAGAGGCGATGGAAGATGCCAATTTTCCTGAAGGGTTTAATAAAGAGCGTTTCGGAATCGATGCGGCATCGGGAATCGGCGGATTACCGTCGATTGAGCGTAATTCAATTATTCTTGAGACCAAAGGGCCCCGCCGTATCTCTCCATTTTTTATCCCGGGGGCATTGGTCAATATGCTCGGCGGATTCATCACGATCGATCACGGCTTGCAAGGACCGAACCTCTCTGCGGTAACGGCGTGTGCAGCAGGAACCCATGCTATCAGCGAAGCGGCAAAAACGATTATGATCGGCGGTGCGGATCAAATGTTGGTCGTTGCGGCTGAATCGGCGATTACCGGTGTCGGTATCGGCGGATTCGCATCGATGAAAGCGCTTTCTACCCGTAATGATGACCCAAAACACGCTTCACGTCCGTTTGATGCGGAGCGTGACGGTTTTGTCATGGGTGAGGGTGCAGCGGCATTGGTACTCGAAGAGTATGATGCGGCAGTGGCACGCGGAGCACGCATTTATGCTGAGCTTATCGGATTCGGTGAGAGCGGTGATGCAAACCATATCACGACACCAAGCCTTGAGGGGCCTCTTCGTGCTATGCAAGCGGCACTTAAAATGGCGGGAAATCCGAAAGTAGATTACGTCAATGCTCACGGGACAAGTACCCCTACGAATGACAAAAATGAGACGGCAGCCCTTAAAATCGCATTCGGTTCCAAAGAGAACTGTCCACCGGTTAGTTCGACTAAAGGGCAAACGGGACACTGTCTCGGAGCAGCTGGGGGAATCGAAGCGGTTGT
>DATDUY010000358.1:0-2968 GCA_035290165.1 Sulfuricurvum sp.
CCATACAAATTTTGCATTGAATCATCTGCTCTATTTTAGGAAGTAGATAATGGGACAGTACGGTAAAAAATACGATTGTACTGCCAAACCAAAACCCTTTTTCCGCTTCAAATACCAGCAGCATCAACGAAATAATGACCAATCCAAATAGATCATGTTTCGTCAACGCATCATAATAGAGAAAAAAAAGGATCGCCAATAAAGGGGGCACCAAGAGGTATATGCTGCTTAGACTGATATAGACAATGAAAAAAGCGACTAAAAAAAGTCGGCTTATAACGTTTTGATAAGAGAAACTTCGTTGCATACCGGAAAATGTTTACATTTAATACAATCTGCCCAAATTTTATGTTCAGGGATAGACTCTTTTGGAATTTCAACAAATCCCAAACGTTCAAAAAAGCGCTGCTGATATGTCAACGCCAAAACCTCTTTTAACCCTAAACGCCGTCCTTCTTCACATGCATTTTCGACTAAACTTGTACCGATATTTCTCCCCCGATACGCCGTATCGATAATCATTGAGCGCAATTCTGCCAATGCGGGAGAGTGGATATGCAATGCGACAAAGCCGACCAATTTTTCCCCCTCCATTGCCAAAAAATACGACCGGATATTCGTTGCAATTTCATCGTTGCTGCGCGGCAGAATGACACCGCTCTCAATTTCAGGCTCAACCAACAGCTGCATATCCGGAATATCCCTCAGCGTCGGTTTTTTATAGGTTATACTCATACATTATCACTTTTAAGCAATCGGTAGAGATGTTCAACAATAGCATCTACCCCGCGACGCTTGGAGTTAGAAACCATAATCGCACCCGGAAACCGTTTTTTAAGCTCAGAGAGCTCTTTTTGGTTAAGCTTATCAATTTTTGTAAATATAGTGACAATCGTTTGATCAGGAGTGCAAATTTCGTTTAAATAGGTATCTACCGATCGATCGATCTCCAAATCGGGATGACGACAATCGATAAGATGGACAAAAATACGGATTTGCTTCCGCTGCGAAATAAAATCGGTAAGATTGCTTTCCCAATCGGTTTTAAGCGACTTTGCCACTTTTGCGTATCCAAATCCCGGTAAATCGACAAATTTTGCACTCAAACGCTCATTCGTATCCCGATCGGTAAAAAGTACGTCAAAATAGTTGATTAAGCGTGTTTTTCCCGGAGTTGCAGAAACTTTTGCCAGTGATTTTCGCTTTGTAAGAGTATTAAGAAGTGAGCTTTTCCCTGTATTGGAACGTGCCATAAACGCTACTTCATTTTGGTACTCATTCTCCGGTGTCAAACGGATAGTGGGAGCCGATGTAACAAACGACGAATCAATAATCTCTATCATTGAACCGGACTTTTTGGTTTGGCTTTTTTATCTTGAACGGTAAAGGTCATAACAACCGGTTCGTCGTTAGCACTCTCAGCCGACGCATTTCCGACAATACTATTGACGACGACTTTATCCCCTTTTACACGTCTAAAATCATCCAACCGAATCAAATCGACTTTTTTATAAAAATGGTACTCACTTTTATCCGGTAGATAGATAGCCGTTTGGGATTTCCCTTTGTATCTCTCTTTTAGCTCGGTAACAATGTAAAACGATACATCTCCCTCCGCCAAATATTTAATCGGTTTATTCTCTTTATCGGAATAAATCGTTACTTTCGTGGCATTTAGTTCATCTAACCCTTTGGTCACTTTTACGTTACCGGTAAAGATCGAAATCCCCTTTAGCTGATCTCCCTTAAAATTATCAGAAATCACTTTCAACTCTTCACCCCACGTCAGGGTAAACAATAAAGGGGTTAAAAAAAGCAAGTTTCGTATCATCATAATTTTCCTATTTTAATTGGTAACTGCCGCGTACCTGATTTGCGGATACGGTATCAAGCTCGGTGTTATAGAATAATTTTGTCCCCTCAACCCGATTGCCCTCTTGAGTAATAACAAAAGAACCTTTTGTTTGAACTAAAGATTCTTTTGTATCATAACTCCCCTCTTGTGAGCGAAATTCCAATCCGTCTTCACGAACATAATGGACATTCCCATCAAGCTGAATAACTTTATTTCGATACTCGGCATCATCCGATCGAATAGATTGAAATAAATTTTTCGTATTATCGCTAAATTTCGCTGATGTTATCACATAATATTCATCAAATTTTTTTCCCTCATCCCCCGCTAATATATGATCGATCCCTTTATGGGAAATTTCATACAACGTAAAGTTGGAAAGTTCAATTTTCGGGATTTCACCCGTCTCTTGAGTCAATGCATAATTTGGGGTAAAATAAGCATACATCCCCATGAGGAATCCTACAATCAAGAGAAAAAAGAGATTAATCGACATTTATATCCACAGCGCTAAAAATTTTTCTTCTTCACCGTTACGACGGATCACTTTTTCAATCATTTCTCGGACACACGCATCACCGCCGCAGCGGTCTAACACCTCTGCAAACGTTTTGAGATACTCTGACCCATCATTCGGCGTATAGGCTTGACCTGCCCACTGCAAAAGATTGTAATCGTTCAGATCATCGCCAATCACCGCTACTTCATGCGGCTCAATCCCAAGTTCACTACACATAGCAACGGCAACGGCGCGTTTATCTTTTACCCCTTGATGCAAATGGGCAATATCGAGTTCTTTAGCTCTATGAGTAACGATACTGGAATCACGTCCTGTGATGATAGCCGCCATGTGCCCCATTTTTACCCATGCCTTGATCGCAAAGCCGTCCTTGACATTAAAGTTTTTAAGCTCTAGTCCATCGGCAGTATAAATAATTTTCCCATCACTCATACATCCGTCAACGTCCAAAATCAACAGTTTGATCATAAAACACCTTTGGTGCTAGGGACTCCGGCACGATCATTAGGGGCTAATGCACGACGAAGGGCTACGGCAAGTGATTTGAATGCCGCTTCAATGATGTGATGTTTATTCTTGCCGCGTTGCATAAT
>DATDUY010000359.1:0-2515 GCA_035290165.1 Sulfuricurvum sp.
GAGAAAATGAATAGCGATGTACGTGCGTTGCGTGACCGTCTCGAAGACGCGATCTCCCAGCTTCCTGATACGTTTGTCGTCGGTGATCGTGCTCGCCGCACACCGAATACGATCCTTATTTCCTTACGCGGTATCGAGGGAGAATCGATGCTGTGGGATCTTAACCGTGCAGGGATCGCCGCTTCGACGGGGAGTGCATGTGCGTCTGAGTCGCTCGAAGCCAATCCCGTTATGAGCGCGATCGGACAAGATCCTGAACTCGCCCATACGGCGATCCGCCTCAGTCTTAGCCGTTTTACGACGCAAGATGAGATCGATTACACCATCGATGTCTTTATCAAAGCGGCAGAACGCCTCCGATCCATCTCCTCAACCTACGCCTATACGAACGAAGTTGGCTGATGCGTCCTTACCGTAATATCAGCGATTCGGAACTCGAAGCTCTCGGAGCAACGAGGGAGTGGTACAAAAAAGCCCTCCTCGATCTTCCCCTCCCCGCACAAATCCTCTGGGTTCACTCCTTTCGGGAAAAATATCATCGACTTGATCCGTATGATCCATCTCTGGTACGTACTCTCACGATTGAGCGGATTCAAGGGGATGTTATCAAAACCGATTTCGGCAGCTATTCGCTCGATACGGGTAAAAATATATTTTATGCGTGCGGCTGTAAAAAGTTCTGCGATTGCTATGGACAGCTCTATTTGCTAACAAAAAACACACAACAATCAGCTTCCTAGCAAAATAGCTTATTCTGATACAAATACCTCATCGATGTGCTATTATAGTGCGCAAATTTGACTAAAGGTTTTTGATGAGTCTCTCAGAAAAGGAAGTGTTTTCAATTACGGAAAATGATGTGTGCAGCAAGCTTTTTCAATCCGCCATCGACACTCAAACCAATTTGATTATTCTCATACATCACAATACACCTGTACTTTTTAATAAAGCATTTCAAAATTTTACCGGTATCCCTACCGTTAAGATGTTTCTCCGTGAATTCGGTTCCCTTTTAAATCGTTTTGTACCGCATGACGCCTATTTTCATGCCGGAAAAGCTGAAAATCCTGACAACTGGACTGACTCACTTTTGAATCTTCCCGAAGAAGATAGAGTTGTCAGTATGATCAACTACCGTGCCGAACCGTACGCTTTTTCGGTTACCCTTGATCGACCGGTAGAAGAGTACACGATTGTCTCATTTACCGACATTTCGCAAGACTTGATCAAACGGATCATGATTGAGAATGATGTCAGTATTAACAAAGAGAGCGGTGCATTCAACAAAGATTATTTTATCCATACCTCTAAAAGCTTTCAAAATGCAGCAGAATTCAATAAAAAAGCGATCGGTATCACGATGATTGAGTTAATGTCATCTGATAATGAAGCCCATAAATACCTGCACGATTTTACCTCCAGTATCAAATGCAATATTCGTCAAAGCGATATGCTGGTTCGCTGGGATAAAAAGATATTTTTACTCGCTTATTTGGTTGAGAGCCCTGAAAATGCGATGAAATTCAGCCGAAAATTACTCACGGTTATGAGTGAAGACCCTTTTGAGAACCTAAAAACAATCAGTATGCGTCTGGGCACAAGTGTACAAATCAATGATGAAGAGATAGATGAGATTATCACCCGAGCCGAAAGCGCATTGCGACAATCCTCCGATGCCTCAAAAACAACCCTTCTTTAATTCATAAAGATCGCTAATATACGGACTCTTGCTCAAAGTGTGCCATCGGCACATCGAATAATAAAATATGAGCATCCCTGCAAGCCGTAATTTCAAACGGATCATCCCCGATTACTTGGAGTTCATCACGCCGTTTAAGGGTATAACCGCACGCATTTACTTCACCGTCAATAATAAACAATAATCTGCCGTATCCCGATTTTTTTGAGTCTGAAACAAGCGTATGTCCCAAAAACAGATGGGAAACCCGAATACAGAGATTTTGAGCGATTTTCAAAGAATTTTTTCGACCGTCTCCGCTGACAAGGAGTGCCCATCGGTTTAATCGGTCCATGTCACACTTGTGCTGTTCATAGTGGGGCATCAACCCTTTTTCACGAGGAATGATCCAAATCTGAAACAATTCTGTCTTCTTTTTGGCTGAGGGATTAAACTCCGAATGTTCAATTCCGCTCCCTGCAGACATATACTGGATTTCGCCCGCTTTAATAATCCCGCTGTTTCCTTCGGAATCTTTATGCTCAAGCGCCCCTTTGGTTACGATGGTTATGATCTCCATATCACGGTGAGGATGCATCCCGAAACCGCCTGAGGGTTCTATAATATCGTCATTAATAACACGCAAAGCACCGAATCCCATCCTATCGCGGTTATGATAATCGGCAAAACTAAAACTAAATCGGCTATGGAGCCAGCTGTGATTAGCTGTTCCGCGTTCATCGGATTTATGGAGAAAAAACTGCATCGACTCTCCTTTTTAACAAAAAGTATTATCTGACCTTTTAGGCATTGAGAAATATTCTGTCACACTATTTG
>DATDUY010000360.1:0-2544 GCA_035290165.1 Sulfuricurvum sp.
TTTTTCCCGCTTCAAAACCCCTGATATCAAATCGATTGACGATTTAAGTAATTTTTTCCATGTTGACCCTTACTATACCCTAAAAGCGGTCGTTCAGCGCGCCGTCTATATCGAAGGATCGGAACTCGTCTGTTTCTTTATTCGTGGATACGACGAACTTCAAGAGGTAAAAGCCCGCAACAGTGTCGGGGCAATCGATTTAGTGGATGCTACCGAAGCGGAACTTACTGAAATCGGTTTGGTTCCGGGATTTATCGGACCATTGGATCAAGATAAAATTCGTATCGTCATGGATAATGATACTAAGTGTGCAACGACGATGATTTGCGGTGCCAACGAAGCGGATTACCATTTTGTCGGAGTTGATCTTTCGGTGATGAATGAAGCCCATTTTGCCGATCTTGCAAGTGTTCAAGAGGGGGATGGATGTCCTCACTGCGGCGGGAAAATTCTTCATACTAAAGGGATTGAAGTAGGGCATATTTTCAAACTCGGAACCGTCTATTCGGCACCGCTCAAAGCGGAGTTTTTAGATGAAAACGGACGAAGCCAGCCGTTTATCATGGGAACGTACGGGATGGGTGTCAGCCGCCTTGTCGCAGCCGTGATCGAGCAGCATCATGATGAAAAAGGGTGTATTTGGACTCATGCAACAGCCCCTTATCTGGTCAATGTTATGGTCTCAAACATCAAAGAAGAGTCTCATATGGCGTATGCTGAGGAGCTTTACACATCATTGCAATCTCGCGGTATCGAAGCGATGCTGGATGATCGTAAGGAACGGTTCGGATTTAAAATGTCCGATGCAGAACTGATCGGTTTTCCGTTTACCGTTATTGTCGGTAAAGAACTGGAAAACGGTTTGGTTCAAATTTTGATACGCTCTACCCGAGAGATCATTACACTCAACGCGGCAGATGTACTCACTAAAATCGAGGAATTACGACAGTGATCTATTTTCTGATCTACCTTTTTCTGGAGGTCTTTATTAGCATTGAGATGGCTACGCAGATCGGTGGATTGGCAACCTTCTTCGAGATTGTATTCAGTGCCTTTTTAGGGATTTTCATCTTGATGAATTTTCGTCATACCTTGAGCGAAAATCTTGATGCTCTCCGTACCCGTCAAATCGATATGCAGGGATTTTCAAATCGAAATATCATGGGACTATTGGGGGCGATTCTCCTGATCCTTCCCGGGTTTTTATGTGATATTATCGGAATGTTAATGCAGTTCTCCCTTTTAGGAACATTGATTATTAACCGTTTTACGAGAAAATATCCTGAAGACAACACTACCCAAACCACACGAAAGGATGATTATGTCATTGATGCTGAAATTATCGACGATACTCGCTCTCTCCGCTAGCCTTATGGCAGCAACCGATGCTGAAGTTATTTCGTTTTTAAAAAAAGGGATAGGGGGAAATCCGAATATCTCTAATGTGCAAATTGAGGTAAGCGGAAAGAAAAATATCCCTGCAATGAGCGGTTGGCAAGCTTATTTTATGAGTATCGAAGCCGATGTAAAACAAGGCGGTGATATCCGCCATATTAACCAAAGTGCTACCTATTTTGTCAATGGTAACGTCATCGCTCCGGAACTTATTAACGTGAAGAGCGGTGAGCGCTATAACGATACGGTCTCACCTGATTTCAATAGCGGATTTTATACAAAATCCAATCGTATCAGCGGCGAAGCGAACGCAACCCATAAAGTAGCGATTTTTTCCGATCCTCTTTGCCCGTTTTGCCGCCGTTATGTTCCCGAAGCAATTGCATATATGGCAAAATATCCAAAAACCTTTGCCCTTTATTACTACCATTTCCCACTCTCTAGTCTTCATCCTGCGGCGGTAACGTTGACAAAAGCAGCGATTGCGGCAGAGCAAAATGGGACGGAGAATGCCGTTTTGAGTCTTTACAAAGTCGATGTAAATGCGAATGAAAAAGATGATCAAAAAATCCTTAATGCATTCAATAAAACATTCGGTACAAAAATCGACCTAAAAGATATTCGCCGCTCTTCCGTGATAAGTCAGTTTGAATTTGATCAAAAAGTGGCACAATCGATGATGGTTGTCGGAACCCCTACCGTCTTTTTTAACGGTCAAAAAGACGCTTCTAAAAACAAATACAAAGAGATTAAGGTTAAGTAATTTATGAAAAAACTCACCATTGCAACACGCGGAAGCAAACTCGCCCTTTGGCAATCTAACCATATCAAATCGGTTATTGAATCGAATTTCAGTGATGTCGAAGTGGAGTTAAAAATTATTATCACCTCGGGTGATAAGATTTTGGATGTCCCTTTGGCTAAAATCGGGGGGAAAGGGCTGTTTCTAAAAGAGATCGAAGAGTCAATGCTTCGCGGTGAGGCTCAGATGGCAGTACATTCACTTAAAGATGTCCCTACCGTGATGCCGGAGGGGTTATTGCTCTCGGCGATTACTCTACGTGAAGATGTCCGTGATGCGATGCTCAGTGAAAAATATCCCGATATTATGTCGCTTCCGCAAGGTGCAGTCGTCGGTACTTCATCATT